>JAVEEJ010000161.1 GCA_030840515.1 Frankiaceae bacterium
CACCCTCCCGTGACTGAGCTCCTGGGTGGCCTCGCCCATGTACCAGACGGAGCCGTCGACGTCCTGCGCGTACCAGTCCTGCGTGTCCTCGATGACCTCGCCGTCCTCGCTCACGGTGTCGCGTACGGCTACCACGTTGACGCCCGCGATCACCTTGTGGGCACCGGTGACTAGCACCTCCACGTGCTCGGTCCCGTCGTAGACCCACTTCGCACCAGGACGAAGCGGCAGGTAGGGGTTGGTGATCGCCGCGACGAACCGCGCGGGGGCGACGTTGGGGTGATAGGACGCGGCCGGTCCCGGGTCGATGACCGGCGCCGCCGTCTTGTCCGAGCCTCCGCAGGAGGCGAGTACGGCGCTCGCCACGAGTGCTGCGGCAATGCCTCGGGTCATCGGACTGGTCATGGGGGCTCCTCGTGGGACGACGATGCTGACGGCAGTCAAGACCCGCCGTGCTGAACGGCGCCTGAACCCGGCGAGACTCACGTTCAGCGCATGTTCAGGTGAGACCGAGCAGGATGGTCAACGTGAAGCTCCTCATCGTGGAGGACGACCCGAAGATCGCGCGTGCGTTGGAGCGCGGTCTGACTGCCGAGGGCTTCACCGTCACCGTCGCCCGCGACGGTGACGAGGGACTCTGGCGGGCCACCGAGTCGGCCTACGACGGCATCCTGCTCGACCTCATGCTGCCGGGACGGGACGGCCTGGCCATCTGCCGTGATCTGCGCGCCCGCGGGGTGTGGACGCCAGTCTTGGTGGTCACCGCGAAGGACAGCATCGGCGACCAGACGACAGCGCTCAACGACGGAGCCGATGACTTCCTGACCAAGCCGTTCACGTTCGCGGTGCTGCTTGCCCGACTGCGCGCCGTGCTGCGCCGCGCGGCCGTCACTGGGCCGGCACCGACCCAGCTGGGCTCGCTCCACCTCGACTCGGGCCGTCGGCGAGCCAGCGCCCACGGACGTCCGCTGATCCTGACGTCCCGTGAGTTCGACGTACTCGAGTACCTCACCCGGCGCTGCGATCGGGTGCTCTCCAAGACGGACCTGCTCGACGGAGTCTGGGACGCCGACTTCTCCGGCGACCCGAACATCGTCGAGGTCTATGTGAGCCGGCTGAGACGCAAGCTCGCCGCGAGCAGCACCGGCGTCACGATTGCCACGGAGAGAGGGGCCGGCTATCGGCTGCTGGCCGATGAGGCATAACCGGCAGCTGGGTCGACGCTCGCTGCGCGCACGGCTCACTGCCGTCAGCGTCGGCGCGGCCGCCGTCGTCTGCGCCCTGGCGGGTGCGCTCATCGTTCACGAACAGACCAGGCTGCTGTCGGAGAACCTCGACGACGCACTCGATCAGCGACTCGAGGATGTGGCGCAGCTCGCCCGCGACGACCGGCTCCCGGCCGAGCTCTCCGGCGGCGAGGACACCGCGTTGCAGGTGCTGCGCGGGGGAGCCGTCGTCGCCAGCAGCCCCCGTCTGGCGGGTCGGCCCGCGGTTCTGCCTCCCCTGAACGGCAGCCAGCGGCTGCACAAGACGAGTGACACCACTCCTATCCCCGGCTCCCAGCGAGTCGTTGCCCAGCGAGTTGCGACGCCGCAGGGCCCTGTCACCGTCATCGTGATCGGGCAGCGGTCCGACATCACGGAGAGCAGGCAGGTCCTGACCCGGACCCTCGCGGTGGGCGTGCCAGGGCTGACGTTGCTCCTCGGGCTCGGCACGTGGCTGCTCATCGGCCGTGCGCTCCGACCCGTCGAGGCGATTCGGTCAGAGGTGGCATCGATAACGGAGGGCGAGCTGTGGCGGCGGGTGCCGACACCGACGAGCGGTGACGAGATCGCGCGCCTGGCCGACACGATGAACGCCATGCTGGATCGCGTGGAGCAGGCCACCGGCCGTCAGGCCCGCTTTGTGGCCGACGCCTCCCATGAGCTGCGCACGCCGCTGACCCGGATCAGGGCCGAGCTCGAGGTGGACCTCGCACACGGCTCAGCAGTCGATCCGATCGCGACGCATCGCAGCGTCCTTGAGGAGACCGCGACCCTCGAGCGGTTGGTCGATCAGTTGCTTGTGCTCGCGCGTGGTGATGCGTCCGCGTCGGGTCCCGCGACGGAGGTCGACCTCGACGACCTTGTGCTGGGCGCTGCCGCTGACCTGCGGGTGCGGCGACCCACGCTGACGGTAGACACGACGCACATCCACCCGGTGGTCGTGATGGGCTGGGCCGACGACCTGCGCCGGGTGGTCGCCAACCTCCTCGAGAACGCAGGCCGGTTCGCGATCACCCGCGTCGAGCTCGAGCTGCGCGTCGTCGGCGATGACGCCGAGCTGACGGTCGCGGATGACGGGGCCGGTATCCCCGTCCAGGACCGCGACCGGGTGTTCGAGCGGTTCACCCGGCTAGACGGCTCCCGGACGGCTTCCTCAGGGGGCGCGGGTCTCGGGCTGGCGATCGTGCAGGAGATCGTCGCGCGCCACCGCGGGTCAGTGCGGATCAGTGACGTGCGGATCAGTGACGTGCGGACCGGTGACGCGCAGGATGGCGGTGGCTGCCGCGTCGTCGTACTCCTGCCCGCTGCTCTAGAGGAGCACGCGCTGGGCGAGTCCCGCGCCCGCGTTGATGCCCAGCAGCTGAGGCTTGGAGAGCCCCAGTGACCCCGCTTGTGCCCTGATCAACCGCTGCCCCGCCGCGACGAGTGCCATCCCGCCGGCGAGCAGCGCCCACGCCTTCTGCCGCTCTGACATGACGGCCCCCTACCCCGGTCCGGCCGGCGCCGAACGCGACCCGCCGCCTGAGCGTGGAACACCCGGGCGGCGAGGTGACATGAGCGTGCCACCCGGGAGGAGTGTGACGCCTCCGCGTAGAACTCGTCAGATAAGCAAGACGCGGCAGACCGCGCTCACCAGCCAGACCAGGGAGACAGCCAAGGTGCTCGGACGGCTCGGAGGGCGGCGGCTGGTCGCCCTCGTGCTCCTGAGCGCCAGCCTTCCGCTGGCCGGAGCGGGCCACGCGGCGTCCAAGCACTGCGCCAACGTGACCCAGAACAAGGCCGACCTCTGGTTCAAGATCGCCGCTCCGGGCTTCAAGGCCGGCGGCGCCGGCATGACCACGTATGACGTCGACCCGCAGGACGCCGACAACCTCCTGGTGAGCAACGGGACCGGGATCGCCGTCAGCCACGACGGCGGTTGCAGCTGGGCTCAGCCGGCCGTCCCCAGCGCAGAGCTGCTCCCGGCGCTGCCCCTGGGCGACCCCACCAAGCTGGTCTCGCAGTCCATCACCCAGGTGCGGGTCAGCTCCTCCCCCGGGCGGGGGCGCCCCTACACGGCCTGGGCGCTCGGAGTCACCGGCGTCGTCACGGCCGGGGCACCGTCGAACCAGCCGCGCATCCTGGTCAGCGAGAACAGCGGGGCGACCTTCGCCGACCGGTCGAGCAGCTTTCCCCAGCGCGTCGGCCAGCCGGTCGCGGTGCGACCGCTGGGCTCAGCGGGCGCCGCCTTGCTGCTGTTCCACCAGACCGCGCCGCAGAACAGCTACGAGGTCTACCTGACCGCCGACGGCGGCCGTAGCTGGGGCCTGATGTACAGCGGCTTGCCCGCGGTGTCCGACCTCGGCTTCGACCGCTTTCACGGGCAGTTGCTCGTCTGGGGCTCGTCCGGGCTCTTCCGGGCCCCGGCGAGCAGCAACTTCACCGACCTCACCGTCTACCAGACCACGACGGGCACCATGGCCCGCGTCGTGGGTGACGACGTGCGCGCCGTGACCATCCAGGGCCTCGAGGTGACCGCCTACCTCGGCACGGGGCAGCGCCTGGTGAGCAGGGACGGCGGCAAGAGCTTGGCCCGCCGCGCCGCCCCGAGTGGGCTCTACTCCGCCTCCGCGGGACCTCTGATGGGCATGGTCGCGCTCTCGACCGTCACCACCAACGTGAGGGTGGAACCGCCCGACGACCCAGCCTTCAAGAAGGCAAAGCCGGCGAACTTCTCGCCCACCGACGCCAACGTCAGTGATGTGAAGTTCGTGCAGGCCTTCGACAACAAGCCCGGGTTCCGCGGCGTGGTCTTCCCGCTGTACGCGTTCAATCCCAGCGCCCTCTACCTGCGAATGATCCCGGCGAGCTTCAACGTCCCGCCACCGGCCACTGTGCAGGTCAGCCCTCGCCACCCCAGGCTGCGCGAGGCCTCCATCACGCCGGCAAATCCCACGATCACCCTGAAGACCGGGCAGCGGCGCACCGTGGACTTCGCGGTTGCCCTGCCGCCGACCCCCACACCCCTCGACGTCTACTTCATGACCGACAGCACGGGGTCGATGAGCAGTGCGATCTCCAGTGTGCAGGAGGGCGTGCAGGAGATCATCGACAACCTCACCGCCACTGGGGTCGACGTGAACTTCGGGGTCGCTGACTTCCGCGACTACCCGGAGCAAGCCGGCACAGGCAACCCGACCGGGGACAACTACCCCTACAAGCGCTGGCGGGCGATCGGGCCGCCCGACTCCCAGCTGGCCGATGCCCTTGCCAGCCTGACCACGGGCGGTGGCACGACCGACGGCGACGACAGCGCGCTGGAGGCGGTCTACCAGGCGGTGACCGGAGCTGGGCGCACCGATCCCCTTCTCGTGCGCGGCACCCTGATCCCCTCCGGTCAGGACGCGCGCTTCCGCGAGAACGCGCTCAAGGTCGTCCTCCTGGCCAGCGACGACGAGATGCGCCACCCGGGCCCGCCCAGCAACCCGACCTATCCGGGCCCGGCGCTCGCGGTGGTCTCGCAAGCACTGCAGGACCACGACGTCCACCTCGTGGGGATCGCCGTTCACACCAGCAAGGCGTCGGCGCGCGCCGATATGCAGCGGCTCGCGCGAGAGAGCCACACGTTGGCCCCAGCCGCCGGCATCGACTGCGACGGCGACGGCGAGATCGACATCCGGGGAGGCGACCCCATCGTGTGCGGATTCTCGCCGGACACCGGGGACAGCATCGCCCCGACGTTCACCGCGTTGTTGGAAGGGATCCGCGACTACGCAGCCGTTGACCTCGCGGTCACCGGCGACGTCGGGGTGGCCAAACCCCTCGCCCCTACCCACTTCCCGAAGGTGAACGTCAAGGCGGTCAACCACTTCAGGCTGCCGGTGGAGTTCAGCTGCGACCAGGATCACGCTGGCCTCACCACCCGTGTGCAGGTCAGCGCCAGCAGCCGCGGCGCAGTTCTGGCGAGCACGTCGGCCACCGTGCGCTGCGTCGGCCCGGCCCCACCGCCCGAGCGGCACGAGGTGACGAGAGCGATCGCGGGGGCCGTGGTCGCCGTACTCGCACCTCCGCCTCCCCCACCGGTTCCGCAGGGCCCTCCGACGAACCCCAACCCGAACCCCAATCCCAACGCGAACGTCGGCGCTGCCACTAACGAGGAAGACCAGGCGCAGCTGGCAACCGCGGAGAACGACCAGGGGAACAGCGAGGGCACCGAGGAGGTCGCCTTCTCCGCTCGGCGCAACGACACCGTCCCGCTGCCTGACCTGGCGTGGGTCGGCCTCGTGATGCTGCTCTCCGCGGCCGCCTTCGGCACCCACCTCGCACGACGCAACGCCGCCTGGGGCCAGCTCAGGACCGGGGAGGCCCGATGACGGCTTGCACCAAGAAGGACCACTGACCGAAGACCCACCACCCATCTACGTCACTGGGAGACCGACGATGGCCCGCACCACCTGGATCGGCGTCGCAGCACTGAACTGCGTCATCAGCGGCATCGGCTACGCCGACGCGAGTCCGCGGCCGCCCGCCCGCCCGAGCCCGGTCTGCCAGCAGATCCTGGACCACGCGGGGGACGCGCAGCCGCTCGCCGGGCTCAACCCGGCCAGTGCCCCTCAAGCGCCGTCGCTGGACGTCACCAGCGCCGACATCGCCAGCGGCACGCACCGGCTCACCGCAGTGATCCGGGTCAGCTCACTCGCACCGGATCCCAGCACCACGTTGGGCTCGGCCTACACGCTGTCGTGGACCATCGGCGGCACCAAGCAGTCGCTGACCTACCGCACCTTCGCCGACTCACCGCCCGATGCCGTCTTCGACTCGGACACCGACAGCGGGACGATCCTCGATCTCCTCCCGGCACAGTTCAGCGTGGACCCCTCGACGAAGCAGATCGCCATCTCGGTCACCCGTAAGAGCGACATCCTGCTGAAGAACTCGTCAGCGAAGGCTCCGGTGAAGTTCGGCGCGCTGAAGGTGAACACCTACGCCGGGGTGGCGCGCCAGGGTGGCACCACCTACAGCGGCTACGACACGGCGGAGTCGGGCCGGACCTACAGCGACCTAGCGCCGACCTGCGTCAAGGGCACCTAGCAGCGCACGGCTCCGACTAGCCGTCGGTCACCGCGCCGACCGTGAGCGGCGCGAGTGGCTCGACCGCCGGCCCTTGGATGACCTCGCCGTCGACGGTGAACCGCGACCCGTGGCAGGGGCAGTCCCAGCTGCGCTCCGCGTCGTTCCAGCCCACGACGCACCCGAGGTGGGTGCAGCGCGCAGACACCACGTGCAGGGTTCCGTCGTCGTCCTTGGAGCAGGCTGCCTTGCGCCCGCGAACCTTGAGCACCGCCGCATCGCCCGGTGCCAGGCTGTCGGGATCGTCGTCGGGGGCGGAGGCGATGGTCCGTGCGATCAGCTCACCGCCGACCTTGATGTTCTCCTCGAGCAGCGTCTTCCAGCTCTTCACCGGCGGCCGCCGACCGGGGTCGAGCAAGCCCGCGGCCGCGTTCTCCTCCCCCAGCACCAGGTCGCGCAGGATGTACGAGGCCGCGGTCGCGTTGGTCATCCCCCACGCCCCGAACGCGCACGCGGTCCACAGCCGCTTGCTCAGTGCCGTGTAGCGGCCCACGAAGGGCAGCTTGTCGGCGGAGGTGTAGTCCTGCGCGCTCCAGGTCCAGCGCGGCTCGAAGTCGGGTGCGAACCCGCGCACCCAGGCGGTCAGTTCGTCGAACTTCCCGTCCGTGCTCTCGCG
>JAVEEJ010000017.1 GCA_030840515.1 Frankiaceae bacterium
CTGCTGCGGCGCAACCCGTCGCTGCCACCGGAGCGGGTGGACGAGGTGGCGATCGCCGCCACCACCCAGATCGGCGACCAGGGCCTGACCATCGGCCGCACCGCCGCGCTGCTCGCTGGCCTGCCGAAGTCGGTGCCCGGCTACGCGATCGACCGGATGTGCGCGGGCGCCATGACCGCGGCCACCAACGTGGCGAGCGGCATCGCGTTCGGCGCGTACGACGTCGCGATCGCGGGCGGCGTCGAGCACATGGGCCACCACCCGATGGGCGAGGGCGTCGACCCCAACCCGCGCTTCATCGCCGAGAAGGTCGTCGACACCTCCGCGCTGGTGATGGGCCAGACCGCGGAGAACCTGCACGACCGCTACCCCGGGATCACCAAGTCGCGGTGTGATGCCTTTGCGGCGGCTTCGCAGGAGAAGGTCGCCAAGGCGTACGCCGAGGGCAAGATCCAGGCCGATCTGGTCCCGATGGCGACCCGGTCGGCCGAGCAGGGCTGGGGGCTCGCGACGAAGGATGAGCCTCCGCGTCCGGGGACCACGATGGAGGACCTGGCGTCGTTGAAGACGCCGTTCCGCTCGCACGGTCGAGTGACTGCCGGCAACGCCGCGGGGCTCAACGACGGCGCCACTGCTGCGTTGTTGGCCGCCGAGTCCGTTGCCGCAGAGCTCGGCTTGCCGGCGCGGATGCGGCTGGTCGGCTACGGCTTCGTCGGAGTCGAGCCTGAGGTGATGGGCGTCGGTCCGGTGCCGGCGACGGAGCGAGCGCTGCGGCTGACCGGCCTGACGATCGAGGACATCGGGCTGTTCGAGCTCAACGAGGCGTTTGCCGTGCAGGTGCTGGCTTTCCTCGACCACTTCGGCAACGCCGACGACGACCCGCGGGTGAACCCGTGGGGTGGCGCGATCGCGCTCGGTCACCCGCTCGCTTCCTCTGGTGTGCGGCTGATGACGCAGCTGGCTCGGCAGTTCGAGGAGCACCCCGAGGTGCGCTACGGCTTGACCGCGATGTGCATCGGGATCGGGATGGGCGGCTCGGTCATCTGGGAGAACCCCGCGTGGGATGGGAAGGCAGCCTGATGACCACCAGCGAGCAGCGAAGCGAAGCGGAGCCGCGCAGCGTGGCAAACACATTCACCAAGCCGGAGAAGGCGCCGTCGTTCGAGGGCGAGATCGTCACCGACGTCAAGGTGCGCTTCGTGGAGCTGCCATCCGAAGGCGGCACCGTCGCGTTGCTCACGATGGACAACGGATTCGACCACACCAAGCCGAACGTCTTCGGTCCCGGCTCCTTGCGCGCGTTGGACGACGCGCTGGACCTGGCCTATGAGAAGCCCGGTGTGGTCGCGGTCGCGCTGACTGGCAAGCCGTTCATCTTCAACGTCGGCGCCGATCTCAAGGTGATCGAGCACGGCGAGTCACGCGAGCAGGCGGTGGCGCTCGGGCAGTACGGCCACCACGTGTTCTCGCGCCTTTCCAACGGACCGGTGCCGTCCTTCGCGCTGGTGAACGGCGCCGCCATGGGTGGCGGCTTCGAGGTCGCGCTGCACTGCACCTACCGCACGCTGTCCTCGGGTGCGGCCGCGCTGGCGCTGCCCGAGTGCTTCCTCGGGCTGGTGCCCGGGTGGGGTGGCACGCAGCTCGTCCCGCGGCTGGTCGGTGCCGACCGCGCGGTCACGGTCATCATCGAGAACGCGTTGAACCAGAACAAGATGCTCAAGCCGAAGCAGGCCTTCGAGCTCGGCCTCTTCGACGCGATCTTCGAGCCGGCTGACTTCCTCACACAGTCCCTGCGCTGGGTGTCCGACGTACTCGCAGGCCGCGTCGTCGTCACCCGCACCGAACCCGACAAGGGCGAGGCGTGGGACGCAGCATTGGCGCGCGGCCGGGCGTTCGTCCAGGCGAAGACCTCCGGTGCGGCACCGGCTCCGTTGCGCGCGCTCGAGCTCATCGAGCTGGCCAGAACTGCCTCACTGACAGAGGGTTTTGCCGCCGAGGACGAGGCGCTCGCCGACCTCGCGATGGGTGACGAGCTGCGCGCCGGCATCTACTCGTTCAACCTCGTGCAGCGTCGGGCGAAGAAGCCGGTCGGCGTACCCGACAAGTCACTCGCCCGCCCCGTCACCAAGGTCGGCGTGGTCGGCGCGGGGCTGATGGCGTCGCAGCTGGCGATGCTGTTCGCGCAGCGACTCGAGGTGCCGGTCGTGATGACCGACCTCGACCAGGCGCGGCTCGACAAGGGCGTCGACTACGTCCACCAGCAGGTCGACGGCCTGCTACAGAAGGGCCGGGTCAACCAGGACAAGGCCAACCGGCTCAAGGCGCTCGTCACCGGGTCACTGACAAAGGATGCCTTCGCGGACGCCGACTTCGTGATCGAGGCGGTCTTCGAGGAGCTGAAGATCAAGCAGCAGGTGTTCGCGGAGGTCGAGGCGGTCGTCTCCGACACCTGCATCCTCGCGACCAACACCTCGTCGCTGTCCATCACCGAGATGGCCTCGCAGCTCGCCCATCCCGAGCGGGTAGTGGGCTTCCACTTCTTCAACCCGGTGGCCGTTCTGCCGCTGCTCGAGATCGTCCGCGGTGAGGCGACCGACGACCCGACGCTTGCCACGGCGTTCGCGGTGGGCAAGTCGCTGAAGAAGTCGTCGGTGCTGGTGAAGGACGCCCCGGCATTCGTCGTGAACCGGCTGCTGACGCGCTTCCTCGGCGAGGTCACCAAGGCGATCGACGAGGGCACGCCGTTCGAGGAGGCCGACGCTGCGCTGGCGCCGCTCGGGCTGCCGATGAGCCCGCTGCAGCTGCTCGCGCTGGTCGGACCTGCGGTCGCGTTGCACGTCGCCGAGACGATGCACGCGGCCTTCCCCGACCGCTACTACGTGTCGGAGAACCTCAAGAAGCTCGTGGCCGCGGGCAAGACGAGCGTCTACACCTACGAGAGCGGCGTGCAGCAGGTCGACCCGGAGGTGGCGGCCGTGTACGACGCCCCTGGGGATGGGCCGTCGGCCGGCGAGGTACGCGAGCGCGCCCTTGCCGCGCTGGCCCAGGAGATCCGGATCATGCTGGACGAGGGCGTGGTCGCGGAGGCGCAGGACATCGACCTGTGCATGCTGCTCGGTGCCGGCTGGCCGTTCTGGAACGGCGGCATCACGCCCTACCTCGACCGGACCGGTGTCTCGGAGAAGGTGGCGGGCTCGCGCTTCCTCGAGCCGGGCGTGGCGAGCGTGCGTTAGCCCCTTTGCGCGCGTTCTCCCCCGGAGGCGCTCCGAGGACCACCCGAATGGAGCATCAAGGCCGTGCCTGCAGGTGGGTACGTTCACTGACGTGCCGATGAGTCCGAGCGTCCTCGCGATGCGCCGTTGCGCGCTCGGCGTGAGCGTGCTGGAGGACATGGACATCCGCCCCCACGCCACCGGTCTCTCGCTGCCGGGGGTGCGTCCGCTGCGAGTCGGTTGGCCGGAAGTACGGCGCGCGCTGGCGGGGGCCGACCCGGAGTCGGACGCCGGCCGGGCGCGAGTTGCCGCGTGGCTTCGGCTGCGGCGATGGGTAGCCGACCGTCACCTCGAGGAGCTCGGCCCTCACGTGCGGCCCTATGCCGTCTACGTGGAGGACGCCGACCACCCCGGGCTCGACTGGGTGCGGGTGCGGGTGCTGGGCGACACGATCGACGTCGGGATCGGCCTCGTCGGCTCGGACCCCTCGGACCTTGACCGAGTGGTGCCGCTCCCCCAGCGGATCGCCGAGCTCGCCGGGCTCGAGGCCGCGCTGGAGACCTGGTGGCCTTCGCAGCTCGTCTACCTGGAGCGCATGGGCGCGCTGGCGGTCGACCGCATGCAGCGCGACCCGTCACCGACGATCCGCCCGATGGGCGACTGCGACGTCCTGACGCTGCTCGCCTCGCGCACTTTCCGTGCAGCGCTGGTGGACTCGCACGACGGGATGCGGCCGATCGCGGTCCCCACGCGAAGTCGAGGCTGGCTCGAGCTGCGGGCGATCGACCCAGCCTTCGCGCTCGTGGCCGCACACCTGGCCACCGCGGCGGAGCGAGGGCTTCCACGGCCGGCGCTCATCACGCGCGAGGAAGTAGTCGTCGTACGCGATGGCGGCGTCCCCGTCGAAATCGTGCTTCGCGACCCCGCACCGGTGACGAAAGAGCGCCATCTACGGCCCGTGCACTTCCGCTAAGGAACGTAGAACCCGATCACCGGGTGCAGCTCGATGCCGTTCGGGGCCATGCCCGTCTGCCCGTGCAGGTAGTCGAAGTAGCCGATCGCCTTCACACGGACTGCCCGGTTGGGGTACTTCCAGCTCGTCGTCGGCGCGAAGGACCTCAGAAACTGCTGGCGGGCGCCCACGATCGAGCTCCGCAAGCGTGAGCCTGAGGAGACGCAGGTCGGGTTCGGCAGCTCCGCCACGACCGTCCGTCCGGCCGAGTTGCGCAGCACGAGATGGATGTCCCCGTCGCTCTCGACCTTGTACTGCTTGAGCACAGTGCCTGCGGTGAGGAAGCTGGTGACCTCGACGGGCTTGATACGCACGTTGGCCGGCAGGGTGCCCGGCTTCGCCTTGGCCCTCAAGGTGTCGACGCTGACCCGAACCACGTCGGACAGGTTGATCTTGAGCTTGTCTGCGTCGGAGGCCGTCTTCACCGACCAGCGCTCGACTCCGCAAGAAGTCGCCATCAAGGCTGACTCGGCCAGCGAAAAACCAGGCAGGTCAGGGCCGACTGACAGCACCGAGAGTGGGCCGCCCTGCCTGCTGTCCCCCGGGCCCGTAGTGGCGAGCAGGCAGAGAGCCGCGCCGAGCAGTGCGGCCGGAAAGGCGCGTCGCATCCGATCAGCAGTTCTTGTAGTCGGACGCAGTGCTGTTGTAGACGCACGAGTGCACCAGGCTGCCCGCTGCGTTCCGCAGCGACGCCGTGTCCTTGTCGTTGTTCCAGACGTAGTTGCTCTGACCCCAGTAGCGGCGCGCGGTCGTGTTGGTGCCCTTGCCCGTGTAGAGGGTCACGGTCTTGCCCCCACCCAGGGAGAAGGTGCCGAACTTATACACGTGAGCGGCGGCGTCCCGGATGGTCCAACCTGTGAGCGAGCGCGTGGTCGATGTCATGTTCTTCACGACGGCGTACTCGCCGTTGATGCTGGCGTTGGTCCGGGTGTCGGAGCCCGG
>JAVEEJ010000156.1 GCA_030840515.1 Frankiaceae bacterium
TGTCGACCGTCTGCAGGTCGGCGAGCACCAGCTCGGTGTTGATGATCTCGATGTCGTCCTTGGGCGAGACCCGTCCCTCGACGTGCACCACGTCCGGGTCGTCGAACACCCGGATCACCTGGCAGATCGCGTCGGCCTCGCGGATGTTGGCCAAGAACTTGTTGCCCAGCCCCTGCCCCTCCGATGCCCCGCGCACGATCCCGGCGATGTCGACGAACTCGACAGTGGCAGGCAGCACGCGAGCCGACCCGAAGATGCGAGCGAGTACGGCGAGCCGCGGGTCAGGCACCCCGACGACGCCGACGTTCGGCTCGATGGTCGCGAACGGGTAGTTGGCCGCCAGCACGTTGTTCTTCGTCAGTGCGTTGAACAGCGTCGACTTCCCGACGTTGGGGAGTCCGGCGATTCCGATGGCGAGGCCCACGAGGACGCAAGGGTACGGACCGCGTCAGCCGCGGCCCGCACCTGGGCTAGGCGTTGGAGCTGGGCTCCGCGCCCTCAGGAGCCGGACCGCCGGGACCGTCACCGTGTGGACCCTCGGGCCGCGGCGGCCGGACGTGGTTAACCCGGTCGGTGATCCGCTGCTTCAGATCGGCGGTGATCTTGTTCGCCTGGGCCTGGGTCAGCCAGCCGGCCTTGACCTGGGCGGCGATGTCAGCCTTCGCCGCGTTCACCAGCGCGGTGACGAGAGTGTCGACCGAGACGCCCTTCGCCTTGGCGATGACGGCCAAGGACTTGCCGCTCCGCAGCTCGGTGCGCAGGGCGGCGGGCGTCATCCCGAGTGCCTTCGCGGCGGCGGTCAGCTCGTGAGCCTTGAGCTCGTGGTGCCCGCGCGGTCCGCCGAACTTGCCCGGTCCGTCGCCGCGGTGGGGCAGCTTCTGGTCGAGTGTCGCGGCGACCTTGTCGGCCTGCTGCTGGGTGAGGGTGCCGTCGCTCACCAGCCCGCTGAGCGCGCTCTTGATGTGCGCGAGGCGGCTGGTCACCGGGTTCGAGGACGTCGCGGCAGATGCGGGTGTCACGAGGAGGGCACCGGCCGCGCCGCTGACGAGGGCGCCGCTGAGGGCGATGGCTGCGGTCCGCTTGCGCATGGTGGGCTCCTAGGTCGTCGGGCTGGCCTAAGCGTGGCATCTCTTCCTGTGATCAACCTGGGAGCAGCCTGGCAGCTAGCCAGCCCTGTCCCCAGGGTCGCGGCGCGGCTCCGGCGACTTGTCGGACCCCGCTGCGACGATCCTTCGCATGGAGCTTCTCGCCCTTGCCCTGCTCGTCGTCGGCCTCGCCCTCGGCTTCGCCGTCGGCCGCCTGCTTGCCCGTTCCGACAGCGCGGCGGCGATCGCTGAGCGCGACAGCATGAGGAACGAGTACGCCGGCATGCAGGCCAGGGCCGACCAGCTGGTCGCCGACCTCCGCCTCGCCGAGAACGCCCTCGCCGAGACCCGCGCCACGCTGGAGGCCGAGCGCGTCGCCGGCGCCCAGCGGGTCGAGGCCGAGCGCCGGACCGCCGCCGAGAAGCTGGCCCTGCTCGAGCAGACCCAGGACAAGCTCAAGGAGCAGTTCCGCGCCCTGTCCTCTGAGGCCCTCGAGCGCTCCAACACGCAGTTCCTCGAGCTCGCCGGCACGCAGTTCAAGGCAGCCGGACGCCCGCTCACCGAGACCCTGGAGAAGGTCGAGACGCAGCTTCGCGCCATCGAGCGGGACCGGGTCGGCGCTCAGGAGTCGCTCAAGCAGCAGATCGAGTTCGTCCGGACCACCGGTGAGGACCTGCGCCGCGAGACCGCGTCGCTCGTCAGCGCGCTGCGCAAGCCGCAGGCCCGTGGGCAGTGGGGCGAGCTGCACCTGCGCCGCGCCGTCGAGCTGGCGGGGATGAGCGACCGGTGCGACTTCAACGAGCAGCAGTCGGTCACAACCAGCGAGGGGACCCTGCGCCCCGACCTGGTGGTGCGACTCGTGGGCGGCAAGAGCGTCGTCGTCGACAGCAAGGTCACCCTCGCCGCCTACCTGCAGGCCCACGAGGCCACCGACGAGGCCGTCCGCGAGGAGCGGCTCGTGGCCCACGCGCGGCACCTCCGCGACCACGTCAACTCCCTCGCCGCGAAGGCCTACTGGAACCAGTTCACCCCGACCCCCGAGTTCGTCGTGCTCTTCGTGCCCGGTGAGGCCTTCCTCGCGCCGGCTCTGGAGCGTGACCCCACGCTGCTCGAGGACGCGTTCGGCAAGCGGGTGCACATCGCCACTCCCACCACGCTGGTCTCCACGCTCCGCACGGTGGCCTACGCCTGGCAGCAGGAAGCCCTGGCCAGCAACGCGGCCGAGGTCTTCGAGCTGGGCCGCACCCTCTACAGCCGGCTGAGCACGTTCGGCGACCACATGGACAAGCTGGGCCGCGCGCTCACCTCCGCGACCGGCACTTACAACAAGGCGGTCGGGTCGCTGGAGCGTCAGGTCCTCGTCACCGCGCGCAAGCTCAACGACCTGGAGGTCGTCGAGGGCCAGCTCGAGCCGCCGCTCGTGATCGAGGAGCCGGTGCGCACCCTGTCGGCGCCTGAGCTGCTCGAGGCGGCGACGCCGAGCCGGCCCCAGCTGGTGCTGCCCGAGGCGACCCTGCCCGAGGCGACGCTGCCGATCGGCGACGAAGCCGCTGCAGGCTGAGATGAGCGAGTGGCGGAAGGTGTCGCTGAGGGACATCGTGGTTACGGTTGGACCGTGACGAGCGAGCCCGTGACGACCTCAGCCACCCACCACCACCATCACCTGCCCGCGGGCGCACACGTCGCCGACAAGCGCGGCGTCACGGCCTTCGGCGCGGTGGCGATCGCGATGCTGCTGGGACTGCTCGGCGGAGTGATCGACGTCCTCACCGGCCCGGGTCTGCGCACCGTGTTCACCATCTGCTTCGTCGCCGGCTGCGCCCTGGCCGCCTTCCTCGTGCACCGTGAGGACCTGCTCGCCACGATCGTCATGCCGCCGCTGCTGTACGTCGCGCTCGCCCTGTTCGCCGCCGGCATCGAAGCGAGCGGCGTGACCAACGGCTGGCTCATGCACCAGGTGTCCGAGACCGTGACCGCCCTCATCCTCGGCACCTGGACCCTCGTCGCTGCCGTGGTCGCGGCGGCGCTCGTCGCCCTGATCCGGATCAGGACGGGACACGCTCCCCCCGCACCGGACGAGACCGCCGACCTCTAGTCGGCCATCCCGGCCGCACGCAGGTCGCGACGCAGCTCTTGAGGCAGCGCGAACACCAGCCGCTCCTCCGCGGAGTTGACCTCACCGACGTCGCCGTACCCGCGCTCCCCTAGCCAGTCCAGCAGGTCGCGCACCAGGATCTCCGGGACCGAGGCGCCGCTGGTGACGCCCACCGTCTCGACGCCCTCGAGCCACGTTTCGTCGACCTCCGACGCCGCGTCGATGAGCTGGGACGCGGCCCCGGCCTCGCGGGCGACCTCGACCAGGCGAACCGAGTTGGAGGAGTTGCGCGAGCCGACGACGAGGATCAGCTGCGCCTGCTTGGCCAGGTCCTTCACCGCGATCTGGCGGTTCTGCGTGGCGTAGCAGATGTCGTCGCTCGGCGGGTCGAGCAACAAGGGGAAGCGCTCGCGAAGCGCCGACACCGTCTGCATGGTCTCGTCGACCGACAGCGTGGTCTGCGAGAGCCACGCGACGCGCGCCGGATCGCGGACCTGCACGGTCGCGGCCTCAGCCACCCCATCGACCAGGTGGATGTTCTCCGGTGCCTGGCCGGTGGTCCCCACGACCTCTTCGTGTCCTTCGTGCCCGATCAGCACGATGTCGTAGTCCTCGTCGGCGAAGCGCCGCGCCTCGTTGTGCACCTTCGTGACCAGCGGGCAGGTCGCGTCGATCGTGCGCAGTCCGAGAGCAGCGGCCTCCGCGTGTACGACGGGCGCGACTCCGTGCGCTGAGAAGACCACGGTCGCGCCGGCGGGGACCTGGTCGGTCTCCTCCACGAAGACGGCCCCGCGCCGCTGCAGCGACTCGACGACGTGCTTGTTGTGCACGATCTCCTTGCGCACGTAGACCGGGGCCCCGTAGAGGTCGAGCGCCTTCTCCACCGTGATGACCGCCCGGTCAACGCCGGCGCAGTAGCCACGGGGCTTGGCCAGCAGGACTCGCTTCACCTCCTCAGTCTAGGTTCGCTGCCATGGCGCTGCAGTCGAGCCCCGAGCAGCCGCTGGCGCTGCGCACGGTCGCGAAGGCGATCAGCGACTGGGTCGGGCGGCTCGGCCAGGTCTGGGTCGAGGGCCAGGTGACCCAGCTCAACCGCCGACCGGGCACCTCCGTCGTCTTCTTCACCTTGCGCGACACGGCGGCTCAGCTGTCGCTGCAGGCGACCTGCTCGCCCGCCACCTGTGACGCGGTTTCTCCCGCTCTGGCCGAGGGCGCGCGGGTCGTCGTACTCGCACAGCCCTCCTTCTACCTCGCTCGCGGCACCCTCGCGTTGCAGGTCTCCGAGATCCGCCACGTCGGCGTCGGCGAGCTGCTGGCCAGACTCGAGCGGCTCAAGAAGGTGCTGCAGGTCGAGGGGCTGTTCGCCGACGAGCGCAAGAAGCCGCTGCCGTTCCTGCCCCGGACGGTAGGCCTGGTGACCGGCCGCGGGAGCGCGGCCGAGCGTGACGTGGTGGAGAACGCTCGGCTGCGCTGGCCCGCGGTGCGGTTCAAGGTCGAGGCGGTTGCGGTGCAGGGCGTGAACGCGGTGCCCGAGGTGGTCGCAGCCTTGGGGCGGCTCGACCGGGACCGCGAGGTCGACGTGATCATCGTCGCGCGGGGCGGCGGATCGGTTGAGGACCTGCTGCCCTTCAGCGACGAGGGGTTGGTGCGCGCCGCCGCGGCCTGCGCGACACCGTTGGTGAGCGCGATCGGCCACGAGACCGACACTCCGCTGCTCGACCTGGTCGCCGACCTGCGCGCCTCGACGCCGACCGACGCCGGGAAGCGCGTGGTCCCCGACGTTGCCGAAGAGCTCGCCCGCATCGGGGGGCTGCGTGACCGCGCCCGACGGGTGGCAGTCGGTCGGGTCGACCGCGAGCAGGCAGGGTTAGTGGCCACCCGCTCGCGGCCCTGCCTCGCCGAGCCGCTGGGGATGGTCGACGGGCGGCAGTCGGAGGTGCACGGCATGCGCGACCGAGCGCGCCGACGGGTCGACCACATGCTGGTCAGTGCGGTCGAGGACCTGGTGCACACCCGCGCCCGCGTCACCTCATTGTCGCCGCAAGCCACATTGGAACGCGGGTACGCCGTCGTGCAGCACGGCGGCGGCGCGGTGCTGCGATCAGCGGCCGATGTGGCGCCAGGGGAAGAGGTCTCGATCCGGCTCGGCAGCGGTGGTCTCGACGCCAGCGTCACCGGCGTGCGCCCCGGCTAGGGTGCGCTGCTGTGAGCGCACCCAACACCCCGGCGTCCTACGAGGCGGCGCGCGATGAGCTGATCGAGGTCGTGCGCAAGCTCGAGGCCGGGGGGTCGACGCTGGAGGAGTCGCTGGCGCTGTGGGAGCGCGGCGAGGCTCTGGCTGCCGTGTGCCAGGAGTGGCTCGACGGGGCGCGTGAGCGGCTGCAGGCAGCGCTGGCTG
>JAVEEJ010000323.1 GCA_030840515.1 Frankiaceae bacterium
CGACCTGGCCGCTGAACGTCGGGCAGGTCTACACGACGCTCGCCCGGCTCGAACGCGACGGCCTGGTGGCGGGTGAGCCCGGTGAGGACGCGGGTACGACGACCTATCGCATCACCCGCGCGGGCCAAGCCGAGGTGCGCTCCTGGTTCGCCACCCCGGTGACGCGGGAGAGCCGGCCGCGCGACGAGCTGGCCATCAAGCTCGCGCTCGCGGTCACCTCCCCCGGCGTGGACGTGCAGGCCGTGGTGCAGGCGCAGCGCACCGACACGGTGCGGGCGCTTCAGGAGTACACCCGGCTGAAGGCACGCGCCACCGAGGATGACCTGGCCTGGTTGCTCGTGCTGGACAACATGGTGTTCCAGGCCGAGGCCGAGGTGCGCTGGCTGGACCACTGCGAGACGCGCTTGGTGCGCAGCGAGAAGCAGCCTCGACCTGCCGCTGCCCCCGTGCTCTCGCGGCTGAAGGTCGGTCGGCGATGAACCCGGTCCTGGAGCTGCGCAACGTGTCGCGGGTGCACGGGCAAGGCGATGCCGCCGTACACGCCCTGCGTGGTGTCTCGCTGACCGTCCAGCCCGGCGAGCTCGTCGCCGTCATGGGCCCGAGCGGGTCCGGCAAGTCGACCCTGCTCACCATCGCCGGTGGGTTGGATGCCGCCACCGAGGGCGCTGTCCTGGTGGAAGGAGTCGAGCTCGGACCACTGCCGGCCAAGGCTCGCGCGGCACTGCGACGGCGGGCCGTGGGATACGTCTTCCAGGATCTCAACCTCGTGCCGGCGCTGACCGCCGCGGAGAACGTCGCGCTCCCCCGGGAGCTCGACGGCGTTCCCGGGCGCCAGGCCCGAGCCGACGCGCTGGCGGTTCTCGCGGAGGTCGACGTGCTCGAGCTCGCCGACCGCTTCCCTGACGAGATGTCGGGTGGACAGCAGCAGCGCGTGGCGATCGCCCGCGCGTTGGTGGGCGAGCGCCGGCTGGTCCTGGCCGACGAGCCGACCGGCGCGCTCGACAGCGTGACCGGCGAGGCCGTGCTGAGGCTGCTGCGCAGCCGTTGCGACGCAGGGGCCGCCGGGGTTCTTGTCACGCACGAGGCGCGGCACGCCGGATGGGCAGACCGGGTCGTCTTCCTTCGCGACGGCATCGTCGTCGACGAGACCGGGCCGAGCCCTCAACCGGAGCAGCTGCTCGGTAGCCGTTCATGAGCGCGCTACGCGCGTGCCTGCGGATCGCGAGGCGCGACGCGCGGCGAGCACCGGGCCGAAGCGCGCTGGTGCTGGCCATGATCGCGCTGCCCGTCATCGGCATGACCAGCGCCGACATCCTGTTCCGCTCCGCGCAGCTCGATCCGAAGGAGACGGTCAGCCGCGACCTCGGGACCGCCGACGCCGTCTTGACCTCGGCCTTCGACAGCCGGCAGACGGTGGTGCAGAACGTGGACGCCTCCAGCGTCGGCACCACGTCTGACGGGCCGAGCACCCGCCCGACCCGGCCACGCACGGCGGCGGAGCTCGCGGGCCTCGTGCCCGACGTCGAGCGCTACATCGTGGAGCACGTCACACTCACCAGCGCCATCACGCACACCGGCGGGCAGCACGAGTTCCAGTGGCACGAGTTCCCTTACGGCGACCCGCTGGCGACGGGCACCTACCGTCAGCTCGAGGGACATGCTCCCCAGACGGCGGGCGAGGTCGCCGTCACGGAGGCCCTCGCCAAGTCGCTGGGAGTCCGTGTCGGTGAGAGCTTCCAGCTGACTTCTGGGACAACCGTCCGGGTGACGGCCATCGTGCTGGACCCCCACTCGCTGCGAGCGCAGACGGCGCTGGGGATTGCCGGCTCCGCGCCACCGGTGAAGCCCGACGCTCGGGACACGGGGCTCCCCGACCGGGTGTTTCTCCGCACCCGGACGCCGGTGACCTGGCCAGAGGTGCTCGGGCTCAACGCACACGGCGTGATCGCGGTCTCGCGCCAGGCCGTGCTCAACCCTCCCCCGAACTCCGAAGTTCCCGGGTACGACGCGGCCTACCAGCGGAGCGTGCGATTGGCCATCGCGGGCGTCATCTTGCTCATCGTCGGACTCGCGACACTCGAGGTCGTCCTCCTCGCCGGCGCCGCCTTCGCCGTGGGAGCGCGTCGGCAGGCCCGCGCCCTCGCGCTGGTGTCGGTGGCCGGCGGCGAGCCTCGCCACGTGAGAAGGATCGTGCTCGCGGCCGGCCTCCTGCTCGGGACGGCGGGGGCCGCACTCGGTGCAGTGCTCGGCACAGTTGCTGCCGCACTGGCGCGCTCCTGGTTCGAGCAGAAGCAGGGCAAGCTCCTCGGCCACTTCGACCTGCGCCCGTTGGAGATCCTGGCCGTCCTGGCGCTGGGCGCCGGAACAGGGTTGCTGGCGGCCGTCGTGCCGGCTCGGGGCGCCGCACGGTCCGATGTGGTCGCCGTACTCGCCGGCCGCGCCGGCACCCGGACCACTCCGCTTCGGATCCCCGCACTTGGTGTGGTGCTCGTAGGCGTCGGCATCTTCCTCGCCGGTGTCGGCGAGGCCGCCCAATCCGCGCTGGGGAGCGCCAAGTGGATCCTGGCCGGCACCGCGCTGGTTCAGATCGGGGCGTTGATCCTCACCCCGGCCATCGTCGGGCTCTCCGGACGCCTCGGTCGCCGGCTGCCGCTCACCCCCCGCTTGGCTGTCCGTGACGCCGCACGCCACCGGGGCAGGACAGCACCGGCCGTGGGAGCCGTCATGGCTGCGGTGGCCGGCAGCACGGCGCTCGCGGTCTACCTCGTGAGCGACGCTGCCCACACGAAGCGGTTCTACCTTCCGTCGACCCGGGTCGGCACGGCCTACGTGCAGTTCGCGGAGCGCCCCGACCTGCGCGCATTGCCCGAGCTGCGCGATGCGGTCGCGCGCGAGCTGCCGACTCGGTCCGCCGCGCTCGTGGGGGTGGTGGGCTGCAACTCGGCGTTCGACGACCGGTGCACCGACTACATCAGCGTGGTCGTCCCCTCCCCCACGTGTGACGCCGGCTCATCGTGCGGGTCCTCGGCGATTGCGTCGGCGCCGCTGGTCGGCGACAAGGACACCCTGCGCGCGCTGATCGGGCATCGGGATGGCCGGCTCGAGACGGCACTTGCCGCTGGCAAGGCCATCGTGTTCGTGCCCGGCGGGACAGCGCAGGGGAAGGCCACCATCGAGCG
Organism: Frankiaceae bacterium; assembly: GCA_030840515.1. Taxonomy (GTDB): domain Bacteria; phylum Actinomycetota; class Actinomycetes; order JAVEEJ01; family JAVEEJ01; genus JAVEEJ01. Next base: position 3,180 of record JAVEEJ010000323.1, read on the forward strand.
CAGTGACGCCAACGGTGAGGGCCGCCAGTCCACCGTCCCCGCCGTCGAAGCGCCCGACCTGCCGGGCGTCCAGGCCCTGTTCCCAACGGCCCTCGCAGCACGCTTCGGGGGATCCACCCCATCGGGCATCTTCATCGACACCACCCGGATGCCCAGCCAGGGCGAGGAGGACCGCGCGCGGGCCGCGCTCGCCGGTCACAGTGCAGCGTTCCTGAACGTCGAACGCGGTCCGCAGCCGCCTCACTCAGGCATCCTGCTCGCGCTGCTGCTGGGCACGACCATCGTCACGCTGGGCGCGGCCGGTATCGCCACTGGACTCGCCGCGGCCGACGGGCGAGCCGACATGGCGACGCTGTCGGCGATCGGTGCCGCCCCGCGCACCCGGCGCCGCCTCGCGGGCGCGCAAGCCCTCACCGTTGCAGCGCTCGGCACGGTCCTCGGCGTCGCGGTCGGCTTCGTGCCGGCGATCGCCTACATCCACCGGTTGCCGGGGTACTCGATCCAGGTGCCCTGGTCGACGCTGCTGACGCTCGTGGTCGCGGTTCCGCTCAGCGCGGCGGTGCTGGCGATGGGCGTCACCAGGAGCCGACTTCCGCTGGTTCGCCGCGCCGCCTAGTCCGCGCGGTTGCTCCCGTGACGCATCCAGGCGGCGGCGAGCAGCAGGAGCAGCAACCCTGCCAGCGGCAGCGCGGCGGGAGAGCCGGTCGTAGGCAGCCCCGGGCTGTCCACCGGCCTGGGTGCGGTTGGCACCTCGACGAGCTGGACCACATGTGTGCCCTGCGGGAGCGCGACGACGAAGCCGCGGGCGCCCGCCGAGATGACGCCGGTGTCACGGCCGTCGACGAGCCGGTGGGCGCGCCCTGTGGTTCCGGGCAGGGTGAGCGCGAGCACGGTGCTCGTGGTGGAGCGGATGGTGAGCCGACGACGCGGGTCGACGTAGCTGCCGGCGTCCCAGTCGCCGCGCCCGAGACGTGCCGAGGCTGAGCTGACACCGGTGGTCCGCACCGTGATCGTGCCGGCCAGGTAGTCGGCGTACTCGCTCGCCGGTGTCGTCACGAACAGCTCCCCGCGTGACCGCATGGTGGGGCCCTGCTCGTCGACCATCGTGTCGCTGTGCGTCGCCTTGGCGGCGTCGGTCGTCGGGTGATAGACCGCCATCCGCTCGACGGTGATGGTGGGCCGGGTCACGCCCGGGGCCGGCTCGACGTCACGCAACCACCACGCCCCGTCGTAGCGCTCCCCCAGCTTCGGGTTGTCCTGGCCGACCGGTCGGGTCCAGCTCACGACCGCCGGATCGGCCGGACGCTTGTGCGCGGCGAAGAAAGCGAGCAGCCGCGGGATGGTGTCGTAGATCGAGCTGTACTCGTGGATCTTCAGCTGGTAGTCGAGCAGCGTCGCGTCATAGCCGTCCGCAGCGAGCAGCGAGTAGAGCGCCTTCGCGTTCTTCGCCTGGAAGTCGAGGTCCTCCTCCGCCGTCATCTCCAACCACGGCGTGTTACGCAGGTTCGCGTGCAGGTCCGACGAGTCGGTGCCTTCGGCGGGCGCCACGGCGGCGAATAGGTCCGGGTGGTGCATCGCGACGTTGTTGGTGCCGTACCCGCCCATCGAGTGGCCCATCAGGTACACCCGGTCGGGGTCGACGTTGTAGCGCCGCTTCACGTCGGCGAGCACCTCGAGCACGTCGGCGTCGCCGGGTGTGCCACCCCGGTAGAACCAGTCCCCGCGACCGAGTGCGCTCGCGAACAGCCAACCCTTCGCATCGACCGCCGGCACCAGGCCCGTCGGATTGCGGAAGGGCTCCTCCGGAAGGCCGGTGAACCCGTGCAGGTAGAGCACGAGCGGTGTCTTCCTGGTCCCGTCATAGGACGCCGGCACGTGCATCGCGTAGTCCTGCAACGAGCCGTCGTAGTAGTAGTTGACGTTGAAGCCGGGGTTGGGGATCGGTGGCTGGAAGTCCGGCGGAGGACCGGTCCCGAGCGCCCCGGAGGTGTCCTGCGTAATTCCGTCCTTCTTCCCCCACTGCGAGTGCAGCAGCCGCGAGAACGTCCCTTGCTGCAGCGAGGCCGGGGACGAGTACGCCGACGCGAGCAGTGCCGGGTCGACGCTCTCGCTCGCAGCAACCGTGCCTGCGGTGAGCTGGCGTGACTGGCTGAGCTCGTCGAAGCTCCACGGGTCGTCGGTCGCGAAGAGCAGATCCCACACGTTGGTCGGCGCAATGGGGCCCCCACTACCCGGTTGCTGGTCGGAGGCCTCACCGAGGGGGACCGTCCAGAAGGTATTGGGCGAGCTGGGGTCCGACAGGCCAGCGCCGCCCTGCAGCACCCACGGTCTAGGCGGGAGGGCCGAGAGCGGCACCCTCGCCTCCGTGACGTGGTTGTCGGCGTGGGCGGCCATGTTGGTGACGGTTGAACCGCCGGAGTCCGGGACGGTCAGGTCCGCTCCTGTCCCCCACACGGTCAGCGCCGCGACGTAGCGGCCGGTGAGGTTGGCGCCGTGCGGCCATGGCTGCTCGTCGCTCTGCGGGTCGCCGAAGGTGAGCACGGCGACCTGCGCGTCGGACCGCGGCATCGCATTCCACAGGAAGCGCACGTAGAGGTCAGGGCCGACGACCTTGAGCCGGACCTCGGCAAGGTCGGCCGTGCCGGCAGGCCAGCTCGCGTCGTCCATGGGGAGCTGATAGTCGCCGTTGTGCGCAGCCCGGTGCGATCCGAAGAAGTCGTAGGTCAGCGCGTTGTAGAGGTCGTCGGTGATGTGCGTCGGGTCGTTCGGCGCGACATGAAAGGCGGAGTAGTAGTCGGTGCGCTCCAGGGCGTCGGCGTTGGCGCCACGTGCCTGTCGCAGCCCGTTCGTGTAGACCCACTCGCCGTTGCTGTAGTGCCCGGTCCTGAAGGTGTCGGTCGGGACACCGCTCCACGTCGGCCAGCTGACCGGAGCGGTGCCGTGCGCACCGACAGCTGCGACGGGTCCGGTCAGCAGCAGCGTGGCACCGATCAGCAGCCGTCTGATCACCCCGCGCGCACCGATGCGGTCGTGCGGCGCTCCACATAGAACGACAGGAAGGGCACAGTGCCGGCGAGCATCACGCCGACCATGCGCACCAACGACCAGCGGAGCCGGCGCGCCAGGTCCAACGCCGCCACGAGGTAGACCATGTAGAGGAAACCGTGGATCGGGCCGACCACCTTGACCAGGCCGGGCGAGTCAGCCGCGTACTTCAACGGCATCGCCACGAGTACGAGCAGCAGCAGCCAGCAGCCCACGACCCACGCCATCACCCGGTAGCGGGTGAGTGCCGCGCCCATCAGCGCCCCTCATCGAGTGACGCCAGGTAGGCGTTGTAGGCCGCGAGCTCAGGGTCGTCGCTGTCGTCCACATCAGCAGCGGTCACCCTGGTCTGCCCGGTGGGGAGGTCGTCGTCGTACACGGGCGTTCGGTCGCTCGCCGGCTTCAGCTCATCGCGACAGCTGCGCCACCACAGGTAGAGCGTGAACCCGGCGAAGATCGGCCACTGGATCGCATACCCGAGGTTCTGGACCCCGCCTGTTCCCTCGGCGCGGTGCCACTGCCACAGCCCGAGCCGCAGCTGCACGGCGATGAGCGCGAGCACCGCGAGGTGGATCACGACCCACCGCGGCGAGGTCAGCAGCTGGCGCACAGCCGCAACGGTAACCGGCCGCTCATGGCGCGCTCGGGAGCGGTTCGGGGACGGCCGGTGGGGCGCTCGCCCGCTCGGCGACTTCGGCCAGCTCGGCAGTCGGCCACCACGCCGAGAGCACCGACATCACGACCAGTCCTCCGACGGCGGCCCAGGCCACGGCCGCGGCCGGGTCGAGCGCCGACGCGACGAGCCCACCACCTGCGATCGCGATCGTCTGCGTGAGCCCCAGCCCGCCGGCTGCCAGCCCGTTCGCGCGCCCGCGCACAGCGGCGGGGACCGCGAGGTTGAAGGCGCCGATCACCGGGACCAGGTTGGCCTGGAAGGCGCCGGAGACGAACCACAGGACGACGACGACGGGCACCGGCGGGCGCAACGCGGTGAGCAGCAGGGGCACGTGGGCGAAGATCGCCAGCCGCAGCACCATCGGGAACTGGCGTGGTCCCGGGGCGATCTTGTTGAGCACCAGCAAGCCGGTGGTGAAGCCGGCCGGGATCGCGGCGACGAGGAGCCCGGCCGCGGTGCCGCCATAGCCGGCCTCGGTCGCGTAGACCACGCCCACACCCTCGGGGACGACGCAGAACAACCCGCACGACCAGCCCAGCATCACCAGCGCGCGGGGCAGCGGCTGGCGGAAGACGATGCGGCCGCCCTCCTTGATGTCCTGGAGGAATCCGCGGATCCCCGGCGCGACCTCGACGCGCGGCGCGGGGCGTGACTGGACGGTGGCGAGTACGACGACGAAGGACACCAGGAACGTCAGCGAGTCGGCGAGCAGCGCCCCTCGCGGATGGAGCAGGGCGAGCACGACACCGCCGATGACCAGGCCGAGGGCCTGGTTCACCTGGTCGAGCAGCCGCGCCAACGACAGGCCGGACAGGTAGGCCGGACCGGGCAGCACCTCGGGCAGCAGGGCACTGCGTGCTGCGGCGAACGGCGTCGTGAACAACGCCGCCACGAGCAGCAGCACCAGAAGGGGCGCGGTGCCGATGGGCAACGCCATGCAGCCGATGAGGACGGCTCGCACCAGGTCGCAGGTCAGCATCAGAGACCGTCTCGGCAGCCGGTCCGCATATGCGCCGAGCAGCGGGCCACCGATGACGTCGGGCAGGTAGGTGGTGGCGAACGCGAGTGACGCGAGGAAGGCGCTGTTGGTCCCCTGGTAGACGAGGAGGGCAAGGGCGAGCCGGGCCAGCTGGTCCCCCCACTGCGAAGCCACCTGGGCGACGATCAGCCCGCGGTACTCGCGGTTGCTCAACGCCTCCCGATAACTCACGAGTCGGCTCGCAGCCGCTGCGGCGAGCGCTCTCCGCGCAGGAATGAAGCGATCGCGGGTACGACGAGCGCTGGGTTCTCCTCGACGGCGAAGTGACCCGATCCCTCCACGACGAGCAGCTCCGCGCCGAGGTCGCGTGCCACGTTCTCTCCGATGCGCAGCGGGAACGCGGGGTCGCGATCGCCCCACACGACGAGGCACTCCTGCGGCTTGGCGCGTGCTGGCGCTATCCGCCGGCCGAGCCTGCGCCGGAGCGCGCGCTTCGGCAACGCCCTGACCCTGGGTCGCACCGTGCCGCGGTAGTAGGCGAGCGTCGCGCTGACCCGCGCCCGGTCGTCGTACGCGTCGAGGTAGTGCTCGCGCAGCTCATCAGCGAGCTCCGCCGGACCGTGCCACGCGTGGTCGAACACCATGCCCCAGAACTGGCGGCCAGCGGTCGCGAGCATCACCTCCGGCACGACCGGAAGGGCGAACAGCGCCATGTGCCAGGCGTAGCGCAGGTCGACCTCGCGGTAGGGCGCGTTCACCACGACGAGCCGCTCGACGAGGTCCGGTCTGGCGGCCGTCAACGCGATCGCCAGCGCACCGCCCCAGTCGTGCCCGACGACGTCCACCGGTCCGGCGTACTCGCCCTCCACCAAGGCGGCCAGCTCAGCAACCAGCGTGGGGATGTCGTAGGGGCCTTGCACCTGCGACTGGCCCATGCCCTTGAGGTCGGGGGCCAGCACAGCCCGGTCGCGGGCCAGCTCGGGCATGAGGTCGCGCCAGACCAGCGCCGTCTGCGGGACACCGTGCAGCAGCAGGGCAGGACGCGCGGTCGGCCGGGCAGGACCGCTCGCGCGCAGCACCGAGAACCGCACCCCGGCGGCGGTGAGGTCCTCGCGACCAACGCCGGGCGGCAGGTCAGGCTCGCGTCGCGCAGTCGCCCGCTGCGCTGGTGAGGTCATGCGTAGAAGACCCTCTCGACCACGGCCCTCGCGCGCCGAGTCGCCCTGCGGTAGTCCTCGAGCAGGTCGGCCACGCGTCCCGCAGGGTAGCCGACAGCGCGGGCTACGGCCGCGAGCTCCCGGACATCGGTGGGCAGGCTGTCCCCCGGGCGGCCGCGGCTGAGCATGATCCCGTCGCGCACCCGGGACGCCAGCCGCCACGCCTGCTCCAGTGCCTCCGCGTCCGGCGGCGAGACCAGCCCGGCGTCACGCGCGGCGTGCAGCGCCCGCAGGGTGCCGGTGGTGCGCAGGCCCTCGACCTCATGGGCGTGGCGCAGCTGCAGCAGCTGCACCGTCCACTCGACGTCGGCAAGCCCGCCGCGGCCGAGCTTGGTGTGCAAGGAAGGGTCGGCGCCACGCGGGAGCCGCTCCGCCTCGACCCGAGCCTTGATCCGGCGCACCTCACGCACGTCGACCTCGGCGAGACCGCCTTCCGGGTAGCGCAGCGGGTCGATCAGCCTGACGAACGCGCGACCGAGGTCGTCGTCGCCGGCCACCGGCGCGGCACGCAGCAGTGCCTGCGCCTCCCACACCAGGGACCAGCGCGCGTAGTACTGACCGTAGGAGGCGAGGCTCCGCGTCAGCGGCCCCTGCTTGCCTTCGGGGCGCAGGTCCGCATCGACGACCAGCGCCGGGTCGGGCGCCGGAAGGGCGAGCAACCGCCGCAGCTCGTTCGCGACGTCGTGCGCTGCCTGGGCAGCAACGTCGTCGGTCACACCCTCCAGCGGGTCGTGCACGAACAGCACGTCGGCGTCGGACCCGTAGCCCTGCTCCGCTCCCCCGAGCCGACCCATGGCGATCACGGCGAGCCGGCAGGGAAGCGGCGACCGCCGCTCGACCTCCACCTTGCGCACCGCCACGCGCAGCGCCGCCGCGATCGCAGTCGTCGTCACGTCCGTCAGGGCTGCGCGGACCTCGTCCTGCGCTCTCAAGCCGAGCAGGTCGGCGGCGGCCGTGCGCACGAGCTCGCGGCGCCGGATCCCGCGCACCGTGAGGACCGCGGCCTCCCAGTCGTCACGGCGACGCACGGCGGCCAGTGCCTCACCGAGTAGCGCTGCGCCGGACCGGGGTCGCAGATCGCTGTCCTTCGCGAGCATCGCCACCGCTTCGGGTGCGCGGGTGAGCAGGTCGGCGGCGTAGCGGCTGCCCGCCAGCACGCGCGCGAGCCGCTCCGCCGCGGCTCCCTCGTCGCGCAGCAGACGCAGGTACCACGGGGTCGCGCCGAGCTCGTCGGAGAGCCGGCGGAACGCGAGCAGGCCGGCGTCGGCGTCGACGGCATCGGCGAACCAGCCGAGCATCACCGGGAGCAGCGTGCGCTGGATCGCCGCGCGTCGTGAGACACCGGAGGTGAGCGCCTCGATGTGGCGCAGCGCACCGGCAGGGTCGACGTACCCGAGCGCTTGCAGCCGCGCGCCGGCTTGCTCCGGAGTGAGCCGCGCCTCGTCGGTCCTCAACCTCGCGACTGCAGCCAGCAGCGGTCGGTAGAACAGCTTCTCGTGCAGCCGTCGCACCTCAACCGCGTGCCGTGCTCTGGCCTTCTCCAGCTCGACAGCGGGATCGCCGCCGAGTCCCATCGCGCGACCGAGCCGGCGCAGGTCCACCGGGTCGTCGGGCATGACGTGGGTGCGACGCAGCCGGTGCAGCTGGATCCGGTGCTCGAGGGTGCGCAGGAACCGGTAGGCCGCACCGAGCCCCCGCGCGTCCTCGCGTCCGACGTACCCCCCGCTCGCCAGCGCCTCGAGCGCGACGAGAGTGGTGCCGCTGTGCAGGGACTCGTCACTGCGGCCGTGCACGAGCTGCAGCAGCTGCACGGCAAACTCGACGTCCCGCAGTCCGCCGGGGCCGAGCTTCAGCTCGCGATCCGCGGCGTCGGCGGGCAAGGTGCCTTCGACCCGACGCCGCATCGCCTGCACGTCCTCGACGAAGTTGGGCCGTCCGCCAGCAGTCCAGACAAGCGGAGCGAGCCGCTCGACGTACGCGTTCCCTAGCTCTTGGTCGCCTGCCACGGGACGCGCCTTGAGCAGTGCCTGGAACTCCCAGGTGTGCGCCCAGCGGCGGTAGTAGGCCTCGTGGCTGGCGAGCGTGCGCACCAGCGGACCGGCCTTGCCCTCAGGCCGAAGTGCTGCGTCCACCGGCCAGATGGTGCCCTCCGGCGTCGCTGCCGAGCAGGCCTCCATCAACGCACTCGCAAGGGCAGTCGCGGTGCGCAGCGCAGCCGCTTCGTCGCCGCCCTCCACGGGCTCAGCCACGAAGACCACGTCGACGTCGCTGACGTAGTTGAGCTCGCGGCCGCCGCACTTGCCGAGCCCGATGACCGCCAACCTGCAGTCGGCGCTCGCCGCGGGCAGCTCGGCCCGTGCGATGACGAGGGCGGCTTCCAGGGTCGCCCCGGCCAGGTCGGCGAGCTCGGCCGCGACCTCGTCGAGCTCGACCGTGCCGGACAGGTCGCGTGCGGCGAGCCCCAACAGGTGCCGGCGGTAGGCCACTCGCAGCGCGTCCCTCGCCTCGACGCCACGACGTCCCTCGACCGCGCGGGTCATCGACGTGCGCAGGCCGTAGGCAGAGGGCCGGGTCAGGGCCACCGCGTCGTCGGTCAGCGCGCCGAGCTGCTCGGGGTGGCGGACGAGGTGGTCGGCGAGGGCGGGGCTGGAGGCGAGTACGGCGACCAGCCGCGCCCTGGCCTCCGGGCCGACCGCCAGCACGTGCGGACTGACCTCGAGGAGGGCGGCGAGGCCGGCCAACGCCCGGTCGGGGTCGGCGGACTCGGCGACGACCAGCAACCACTCGTCGTCGAGCGCGATCCGATCGATGACGGCCGCGGCGGAGCTCGCGTCGGCGAAGCCGAGCCGCACCAGTCGGGCACGGTCGGTGGCGCGACCGGGACGCGGGTGCTCGCCGACGGTCACCTGCTCACGCTAGCGGCGGGCAAGCCCTCACCCGCTCACGTCAGCGGCGACGGATCCACGCGGGCTCGGGCCGTGCTGCGAGCTGCGCGCGGTGCCGGCGCATCATGGCCAACCCGGCGATGGACGTCGAGGCCATTGCCGCGGCGAGCAAGGCGAGCGCGACCCGCTCGTCGACCTGGCGGGCGGACATCGCCTGCTGGGTGACCTTCTCCTCGTCGTCGTCGACCATGAAGATGCCGATCTGCGCGAGGGCGAGCTGCAGCTGCTCCTGCTCCTGCGCAGCGCCGCCCACCTGCGGGTTGATCTGCACCTGCGGCTGAGCCTGCGCCTGGGTCACGGGCTGGGCCGGCAGCGGTGCCGGCGGCGGGGGCGGCGGCTGGCCGGGCGGGTTCTGCGTCACTGGGATCGGGTCGGTCTTGGTGATGGGCGGGACCACCGAGATGCCACAGGTGATCGTGGCCACGGTGCTCGCCACCTTGTAGCCGCGCAGGTAGGCGTCCAAGGCCACCGGGTAGCTGCCCGGGTTGACGCCCGCGCAGGAGTAGGTGACCGAGAAGGTCCCGTCGAATGGCGCCTTCACGTTGACCCGCTTGAAGCCGCTCACCGTCGCGCCACGGAAGACCGGACTCGTCTTGCTCGGCGTCAGCTGCACGTCCTGCAGGTCGGTCAGCGAAGCGAGCAGTCGCTCGATGACCCGGCTGAAGCCGTCCTGGTTCTCGCACACGACCGGCTGCCCAGCCGGGATCACCTTGCCGTAGTCGCCGTAGTCGCACTTGAGGCCGCCCGCAGGGGCGACCGCTCCGGTCAGCTTGGCCATCTGGCGGAGGTCCGTGCGCGAGACCGGGTCGTTGCCGGTCAACCCCAGCACCTGGATGCCGTGCTGCCTGAGCAACGCGGCGACTCCGGCGATGTCGGGCTTGCCGTTCTTCACCGGCGTGCCAGGCGGCATCCGGAACCGCTCGTTGGTGGCGAGCACGATCACGCGGCGCGCGTTGCCGTCCTGGCGGAAGCCCGCGGCCTGACCGGGCAGCACGGGGTTGGTGAGCTCGATGTTGTTGACGCCGTAGCCGGTGACCGATTGCTGGAGCCCGATGAGCTGACCCTCGATGTGCTTGTCGCACTCGTTGGCGTCGGGATGGGTGTCCACGTCACACGGGGCATCCGGCTGGAGGTAGTACTCCTCCTGCAAGCGGTCCACGGCCTTGAAGAAGTTGCTGTTCACCCGCCCGACGGGCGCCCACTGCCGGTAGAGCACCGGCTGGTGGTAGGGCTTGGAGGTGCAAAAGTTCGTTTGCCCGGCTCGGCACTCGCCGGGGTTGGTCGGCGGGTCAGGCGCTTCGCCGATCCTCGTGTACGGCGCGGTGCCGATCGCGCCGACACCCTCGTTGACGTCGATGCCGTCGCGCTTGAGGTCGATGCCGATGGCCTTCGCGTTGTGCTTGAGGTCGTCGATGACGTCACCCATCGAAGCGGACACATCGATGAGGTAGTAGACGTCGATCGGCGTCGCGTTCTTGGGCAGGTGCAGCCGGTAGTTGACCGTGCGCGTGCCCCCCGGGCGCAGCGTGAGGTTGACCGTCCGCGGCGAGATCGACCCAGGCAGCGGCTTGTAAGCAACACGGGTGTTGTCGAAGCCCGGCGGCTGCTTGCCCGGGTTGTAGCTGTCGAACCAGCGGTAGAGGTAGCGGCCGGCGGCGATGTAGTAGGCGTCGCCCCCGAAGGTCTCGGACCTGACAACCGGCGTGCTGCCGGAGTATCCGATCGGCGTCACGTCGTGCGAGACGCCGCGCAGGGTGACCTGGTGCACGTGCGAGCTGCCGGCGAGCATGAAGTTGGCGTCGGTCGAGCGCCAGGCGCCCGCGCGAACATCGGAGACCGCTCGGATGCCGGCATAGCTGCGACCGAAGTCGGAGGAGATGCCTGCGAATCCCGAGCCGAAGATGCCGAGTCCGTTTCCGAGCGTGGGCACGATGGCGCTCGGCGTACTCGCCACGCTGGATCGCCGGAAGGTGGCGCCGCGGTCGTAGGAGTACCAGACCTTGCCGGCGGCGACGGCGGCGACGTTGCTGGCGCCGAAGCGGTCGGCCGCGATCTGCGTGATCGCCTGCGCGCCACCGAGGTCGGCCGAGGTGGCGCCGGCCGTCCAGGTGGCGCCGTCGCCGCTGCGGTAGAACAGGGCCGGAACCTGGCCGGTGGGGTCCGTCGGTCCGCCACCCGGGAGGCCGCCGATGCCACCGGTGACGTCACTGCCGAACTGGGCCATGCCGATGACGAAGCCGACCAGTCCGGCGGCCAGCGTGCGCGGCTCACCGACGCTGGGCAGGCCGCTGTCGGTCGTGGTCCACGTGCCGCGCAGGCCGTTGCGGCTGCTGATCACGTGCGGCACCGCCTGCGCGCCGACGCCCTCGGAGACTGTGGCGATCGCGCGCCCGTTGAAGTTGAAGGCGACGTCGATGATGTTGCTGGACGCAGAGGAGTAGCCGGCGTCCTGGGCGAGCGTGTCGAGCTGAACAGCCGTGACCCAGGAGCAGCCGCGGTCGTCGCTCACGTAGATGGTCTTGGCGCTCGAGACGATCATGCGGTTCGGCTGCAGGTAGTCCAGCGCGTACCCCGTCGGGTCCGAGACCGGCAGCCTGGTCTTCTGCCAGTGCAGGCCGGCGGTGCTCGCCGCCCTGCAGCCGATCGGCTGGCTCGCGTTGGCCAGCATGACCGGCGCGGTCGCCAGCACCACGGGCAGCGCAAGAAGCGCCACCCGTCGGCGGGCGGAGGCCGTCAGACGTTGCACGATCAACTCTTGACCGAGGCCCGCTTCTTGGCGGCGCCGTTCTTGCTCGGGCTGGTCCTCGCGGATGTGGACTTGGCCCGTCCGTTGCTCGACACCGCAGCGCGGGCGCGGGTGCCCGATCCGTTGCGGGCCGCCTCGACGCTGCGCAGGAGTGGCGCGAGCGCCTCCTCGAGGACGGTGTCCTCCAGGGTCTCCTCCTCTTCCAGGCGCGCGGTCAGGTCGTCGAGCTCGCGACGGTGGGCGCGCAGGATGCGCGTCGCCTCAACCTGCGCGTCCTCGACCAGGGTGCGGATCTCTGCCTCGACTGCCTGCCGCGTCTCCGGGGACAGCTCAGCGAGCGGGGTCTCGTCGCCGAGGAAGCCCTCGCCGCCCTTGGCCATGTAGCGCACCATCCCGAGCGCGTCGCTCATGCCGTAGCGCGCCACCATGTCGCGCGCCAGGTCGGTCGCGTGCTCCACGTCCTGCTCGGCGCCGGTCGACCCCTCGCCGAAGATCAGCTGCTCGGCGGCGACGCCTCCGAGTGTGGCGACGAGCTGACCACGCAGCTCGGTGCGCGTCAGCAGCGACGCATCACGGTCGCCGAACGTGGCGGCCGCGATGGTGCGGCCGCGAGCCAGCACCGACACCCGGTGCAGGTCCTCGGTGCGGCCGAGCGCGGCAGCCACGACCACGTGGCCGATCTCGTGGTAGGCCGCGCGACGGCGCTCCTCCTCGGTCAGCACCCGGCCACGGCGCTGCGGGCCGTCGAGGACGCGCTGCACGGCCTCGTCGAGCTCCGGGACGTGAACGACGGACTTGCCGCGCCTGATGGTGAGCAGCGTGGCCTCGTTGACGACGTTCGCCAGGTCGGCGCCGGTGAACCCTGGGGTCTTGCGGGCGATCTTGGCGAAGTCGACCTCGGGAGCGATCGGCTTGCCGACCGCGTGGATCTTGATGATGCGCTCGCGACCGACGGCGTCCGGCCGGTCGATCGTGATGTGCCGGTCGAAGCGGCCGGGACGCATCAGGGCGGGGTCGAGGATGTCGGGGCGGTTGGTTGCACCCATGACGACGATCCCGCTCGAGGCGTCGAAGCCGTCGATCTCGACGAGGAGCTGGTTGAGCGTCTGCTCGCGCTCGTCCGAGCCACCACCGCCACCGCCCGCGCCGCGCTTGCGGCCGGCGGCGTCGAGCTCGTCGATGAACACGATCGCCGGCGCGACGGCGCGCACACGGCGGAACAGGTCACGGACGCGGGCCGCGCCGACGCCGACGAGCGACTCGACGAACTCGGCACCGGCAACGGAGAAGAACGGCACTCCGGCCTCGCCTGCGACGGCCTTGGCGAGCAGCGTCTTGCCGGTCCCGGGAGGACCGAACAGCAGCACGCCCTTCGGCGGCGCGGCACCGAGTCGCGTGTACTTCTCCGGATCGCGCAGGTAGTCCCGAACTTCCTTGAGCTCCTCCACCGCCTCGTCGGCGCCGCCGACGTCGTTGAAGGTCACACCGGTGCCGCCCGTCTCGCTGTCGGCGATGGCACCGAAGGAGACCACCTCACCGATCGCGCCGCCGCCGCTGCCCTTGGCCGTGAACAGCAGGCCGAACAACGTGGCGAGGATGAGGATGGGAAGCAGGAACTCAGAGACGATCCTGACGTTCTTCTTCGCCACCTGCTGATCGACGGTGACGCTGGCGCCGCTGTTCTGCAGCGCGTTGATCAGGTCCTTGGTGATGGTGCCGTTGTCCGGCAGGGCGACCCAGAACTTGCCGCTGCCTGACGGGACGTCGGTGAGCACGCTGGGCGCGGGCGTCGGGACCGCACTCGGCTTGGGCACGGGCTTGCCCGAGGCGGCAGGGGCCGGCACGACGGGGGCGGGTGCGGCCGCCTCGGTGTAGGTCGCCTGGACCCGGGAGTCCTCGGCGAGCACGGTGGCGGTGGTGATCCGGCCGTCGGCAGCGAGGGCCGCGACCTGGTCGAGGGAGAGCTTGGTTCCCTCGGTGTGTGGGGCGAGGTAGCGCAGCGAGAGTCCGAAGGTCAGGAAGAGCAGCGCCAGGATGCCGGCGAGGATGGCGGGCAGGATCCGGCGCTTGGCCTTGGTGGCCACCCGGTGTCGGCGGCGCTTCTCGAGGAACGCGAGCACGCGCTTGATGGGGCTCGCCGAGCTCTCGGGGGTCTCGCTGGGCACGGGGGGTCCTCCTCGCCGGGGTCACCGGCTCACGGGTAGTGCGGGGGGTCACACAGGATTACTGCCGCGACGCCGGAGGCGTAACGCGACGGGGGGCCTACCTCTCATTATTACGACGCGGCGCACGAGAGTCCTGCCGGTGTCACATACCGGCCGCCCGGCGCCCCTCAACTGTAGGCGGGTCTCGCGCCTGCGTCAGGTCCGCGCCGATAACGATCCCGCCGCTGGCGCTTCAGCACCGATCCCGCCGTACTCGCCTCATTGATGATCTTGGACAAGCGCACCCTCGACCTGCCGTCCGCCCGGTGCCTTCTCCATGATCACCGCGGTCAGAGCAGCGGCAGATGCCGGTCCACCTCGAAGGGGGTCACCTGCTTGCGGTACTCCTCCCACTCCGCGCGCTTGTTGCGCAAGAAGAAGTCGAACACGTGCTCCCCCAGCGTCTCCGCGACCAGCTCGGAGCGCTCCATCGCCGTGATCGCGTCGGCGAGCGAACCGGGCAGCGGCTCGATCCCCAAGGCTCGCCGCTCGGCGTCCGTCAACGCCCACACGTCGTCCTCGGCGCCCTCGGGCAGCTCGTAGCCCTCCTCGATGCCCTTGAGACCGGCGGCGAGGAGTACGGCGAACGCGAGGTAGGGGTTGCATGCGCTGTCCGGGGAGCGGACCTCGATCCGGGTCGACTGGCCCTTGGCCGGCTTGTACATCGGCACCCGGACCATGGCCGAGCGGTTGTTGTGACCCCAGCAGACGTAGGACGGTGCCTCGCCCCCACCCCAGAGCCGCTTGTAGCTGTTCACCCACTGGTTGGTCACGGCCGTCATCTCCGGCGCGTGGGTGAGCAGGCCCGCGATGAACGCCCGGCCCGTCTTGGACAGCTGGTAGGCCGACCCGGCCTCGTAGAAGGCGTTGGTGTCGCCCTCGAACAGGGACAGGTGGGTGTGCATCGCCGAGCCCGGGTGCTCTGCGAAGGGCTTGGGCATGAACGTCGCGTAGACGCCCGCTCCCTGCGCGACCTCCTTCATGACCAGCCGGAAGGTCATGAGGTTGTCGGCTGTGGTGAGCGCGTCGGCGTAGCGCAGGTCGATCTCCTGCTGCCCCGGGCCGACCTCGTGGTGGCTGAACTCGACGCTGATCCCCATCGCCTCGAGCGTGGTGATGGCCTGCCGTCGGAAGTCGTGTGCCACCGCATGGGGGCTGTGGTCGAAGTAGCCACCGCGGTCGATCGGCTTCGGGACGTCGCCCGGGCCTTCCGGCGCCCGGTCGAGCAGGAAGAACTCGACCTCGGGGGGGGTGTAGAAGGTGAAGCCGAGGTCAGCCGCCTTGCCCAGGGCGCGCTTGAGCACCGCTCGCGGGTCCGCCCAGGACGGCGTCCCGTCAGGCATGAGGATGTCGCAGAACATGCGCGCCGTGCCTGGGTGCTCGCCACGCCAAGGGAGCAGCTGGAACGTGGCCGGGTCGGGACGTGCGAGCATGTCGCTCTCGCTGACCCGGGCAAACCCCTCGATAGCGGACCCGTCGAAGCCGATCCCCTCGAGAAACGCACCCTCGAGCTCGGCCGGGGCGACCGCGACGGACTTGAGGAAGCCCAGCACGTCGGGGAACCACAACCGAACAAAACGGATGTCGCGCTCCTCGATGGTGCGGAGCACGAACTCCTGCTGCTTGTCCACGTGTCCATCCTCAGGGGGGCGTGTTTCCAGCACGTTACGAGGCCGACGCCGCAACGCGCGGCAGCTCAAGTCGTTAGGGGTGTTATGTCAGGGGGGCCGAGTCGCCGTGCCGTGCTCTCGGGCGCGGCCGTGGGGATCGCGGCGGCCGGTCTGCGCGGCAGCGCGTCGGCCTCGGCGGCGGGTGGCAGCGACCGAGACGGGGACGAGTACGACGGGACTGGGCTCGACCCGACCCTCGCGGCACCGCCCCTCCCCGTCCCGGCGAACTCCGCGCTGCACCTGCTGCGCCGGGTCACCCATGGACCGGCGCCGGTCGACTGGGAGGCGCTGACTCAGGCCGGCGGTCTCACTGAGTACCTCGACGCCCAGCTCGCCGACATGCCCGACGTGATCACCGACGCGCAGGTGCGCACCCGCTTCCCCTACGCCGAGCTGCCGCCCGCCGCGGTGCACGCCGCACTCGGACCCAACTGGGATCCCACGGCGATGCGACAGGTCGCGCTGGCGCACACGTTCCGGCAGCTCGTCTCGTCACGGCAGCTCTATGAGCAGGTCGTCGACGTCTTCTACAACCGGCTCAACGTTCCGGCGAACGGCGAGGACGGGCCGTGGTCGCTGCCGGACTACTACGCGCAGGTGATCCGCAAGCACGCTTATGGCAAGTACGCCGACATGGTGCTGGCTTCCGCGACGCACGGCGCGATGCTCGACTACCTGTCGGCCTCGGAGTCCACCAAGCACAACCCGAACGAGAACCTGGGCCGGGAGCTGCTCGAGCTGCACACCGTGGGACTCGGCGCGCGCTACACGGAGACCGACGTCAAGAAGGCGGCGCTTGCGCTGACCGGGCTGACCACCGCCGCCGACGGGTCGATGACGTACTACGCGGCATCGCACTACGTCGGCGGGCTGCGCGTGCTGCGCTGGGCCCACCCGAACAAGACCGCTGCCGGTGGGCAGGCCGTCGTCGCGAGCCTCGTCAACTACCTCACCCGGCACTCCGCGTGCGCGCGGCGGGTCGCGTCGGCCCTGGCCACCCGATTCGTCTGCGACAAGCCCCCGCGTGACCTGCTGGACGCGATGCAGCACGCCTACCTGGCCAACGACACGGCCATCGTGCCCACGCTTCGCGCGATGTTCGCGCACAAGGCCTTCGAGCAGTGGAAGGGCCGCAAGCTGCGTCGGCCGCATCAGCAGGCGCTGGCCGCCGCCCGCTGCCTGAGCGTGGGCGCCGACCCGGCGCAGCCCACCGGGACCGACGGCACGTCCAGGCTCTGGTTCAGCATGGGCTCGCTCGGCGACGCGCCACTGACCCATGCGGCGCCCGACGGCCACCCCGACCTCGCGATGTGGTGGCTGTCGACCTCGAGCCGGCTGGCCGCCCCGCGGTGGTCGGTCCTGGCGACCGGTGGCTGGGGCGCCGGCCTGTCCAACCCCGACGCCGCAGTGCTTCGGCCGACGGACTCTTACGCGACGCAGGGTGCCGTGTGGTCGCCGGCCACGTCCGTGACACCGCGCCAGCTGGTCCAGGCCTGCGCCCGCCGGATGCTCGGCCAGTCCCTGCCTTCGGCCCAGGTCGACATCGTGGTCAAGGGCGTGGGGCTGTCGCCCACTGCCCCACCCGCGCTGTTGATCAGCTACGACGCCGCGCTGGAGGCGATCTACGCCCTGCTCGCCTCGCACCCGCAGCACACGGTGCGCTGACATGACGGACATGGTTGACATGACGGACATAGCTGAGATCACCGACGCGGGGCTGAACGACGACCTGGTTGACCTGACCCCGGAGCCCGCCGAAGGCACGTTCCTGCCCCGGGACGACGACACACCGGCACCCGTGGTGACCGCTGGCTCCGATGTGCCGGCACTGTCAGCCATCGCGGCGGGCAACGGCCTTGACCGGCGCAACGTGCTCGGGGGCCTCGCGGCGGCGGCCGCGGCCGGCCTGGTGTCGTCGGCACTGCCCGGCCGGCTCGCGTTCGCCGGGACCCCGGGTGACTCGATCGTCGTGTTGTTCCTCCGCGGCGCGTACGACGGGATGTCGTTGCTCGCGCCCATCGGCGACCCCCACTACAAGAAGGCTCGTCCGCGACTGGCGCTGCCAGCCTCGATCGGTCTGCCGGCAGACCGGATGTTCGCCTGGAACCCGCAGGCGGTTCAGCTGCACAACCTCTTTCAGCGGGGACAGCTCGCGCCGATTGTCGGTGTCGCCTCCCCGGCCGCCACCCGCTCGCACTTCGAGGCGATGGAGCGGATGGAGTCGTGCTCCTATGCCGCCAGCCCGCAGCGCAGCGGGTGGCTCGACCGCTACGCCGAAGGGATCGGCGCCCGGCAGGTGTTCTCCTCGGTCGCGCTCGGCGGTCTCGTCCCCCGCTCGATGACGGGAGCAGCGCCGGAGCTGACGATGCGCAGCCTTGACGCGTTCGACGTCTCGGTCGTGGGGCAGCGCAAGCGGTTCCTCAACGCGGTGCGCGGACTGCAGCACGCCAGTCGCGGCCCTGCCGCCAACGCGATGCTCGCGGGCCTCGCCGCGGTCGACCGCGTCGACCCGCTCAAGGGACGCCGCTCGGTCGGCTACCCCGACACCTCTCTGGGCCGTGCGCTGCACGATGTCGCGACCCTGGTGCGCGCCAACCTCGGACTGCGAGTCGCGACGGTCGACGCCGGCGGCTGGGACATGCACGTGGGGCTCGGTAACAGCGCCGGGAACAACGGGGGCAGCTTCGGGCGTCAGGCCGCCGACCTGTCGCTGTCGATCGGCGCCTTCGTCAAGGACCTGGGCGCGGCATGGCAGCGCACCACGCTGGTGGTGATGAGCGAGTTCGGACGACGGGTGGCGGAGAACGGCAGCGGCGGCCTGGACCACGGGCACGGGAACATGTGGCTGGTCGCCGGCGGCCGGATCCGCGGCGGCAAGGTCTACGGGCGTTGGCCCGGCCTGGCGCCGAGCCGGTTGGATGACGGTGACCTCGCGGGCCGCGTCGACCACCGGTCGGTGCTGGCCGAGGTGATCTCTCGGCGCGGCGGTGCGTCAGCCCGCACAGTTGGGGCCGCGCTTCCTGGGGCTCCGTCCACGCGGTTGGGCTTCACCGACCCTCGGTAGATCTGCGTGCGTCAGATCGTGAAGGTCGTCTCGGGCTGAGTCTGCTTCTCCGAGGCCTGGCTGATGACGCGAAGCCTGTAGTCACCCGCGGGCAGCGGTCGGCCTCGCGCGTCCACGTCGGTCCAGGATGCGGTCCACTGCCAGCAGTGGTCGGTCTCGGCAACAAGTTCGTGCGGCTGATGGTCCGCCGGGTGGTCCGCAGACCAGCGCCAGACGACTTCCGTGCCTCTCATGACCAGCAGTTCGACCTCGCGGCTAGTGCTGAAGATGAGCTTGCTGCCCGAGGTGCCGTCGCGGCAGAGTTCGTCGGTGAGTTCATGACCATGCGCGGTCTTCTTGACGATCGCGCTGTGACACCAGTTGACCGTGGAGTGGGTGTTGTCCCCCACGTCCGATGACGCGCCCTGGCAGAACGACGTACCGCTCCCCAAGGGTGCTGGCCGGGCAAAGTAGTTCCGAACCAAGTCCGGTGTCCGGTACCCGTCGACCGCGGGTCCCGGTCCCGTCGTGGCTGCCGGCTCCGCTGTCGCCTCGGGTCCAGCCGCGGCATTGGGAGACGAGGTCGCGCCCGGCTGCTGTCCGGACGCGCTGTCATTAGTGGCTCCAGGAACGGGAGCACGCGACGGCACATCTGACGCGGACGCTGAAGGCGCCGGTGTCGCACCGTCCGGGTGGCCCGTGACCCGCAGACTGTCCTGGCCGCCCAGGGAAGAGGAGCCGATGATGGCGAGTACGACGGCGACCGCACCGGCGCCCGTCGTACTCGCAGCCGTCGCCTTCAACCGCCGACGACGCCGGCCCGCCCGCCGTGCCTCGGCGAACCCACCGTCCGGTGGGCTGAGCTCGGTGAAGGGACGGCGCGGGAGGTCGCTCATCGCGCGTCCCCCATCTCTCCGGCCAGCACGAGGCGGGCCTCGTGAAGGCGACGCTTGACCGTGCCGACCGGGCGGTGGGTCAGGCGAGCGACCTCTTCGACCGGCAGGTCGGCGTAGTAGTGCAGCAGCACCGCCTCTCGGAGCCGCTCCGGGAGTCGCTGCACCAAGTCGCGCAGCCATGGGTCGTGGGCCGGCGCGGTCGCGACGATGGCTCGCGCCGACTCGCGCGCGAGCACCCGGTCCTTGGTGGTCTGCCGCCAGTGGTCGCGGGCGATGTTGGTGGCGACGAAGAACAGCCAGGCCCGCGGGTCACAGACACTGCGCCAGCGTGCGAGCAGCCGGGTGAACGCCTCCTGGGCGATGTCCACGGCTGCTCCCTGGTCTCCGACGATGGCGAGCGCGTAGCCGGACAAGGGTCCGAAGTGCTCGGCGTACAACGCCTCGAACTGCTCCGCCTGGGACGGGGCGTCGACGGACTGAGCGGGAGGCGGCACGGGGTGTCTCAGTGCCCCCACCTCCGTCGTCACTCCTGTCCTCCTGATCAGTGTGCGTCGGGTCGTAGACGGAGCAGACGGCGGGAAGGTTCGGCCGAACCTGAGCGGGTTTCCACCCGTCTACGGCCTGTCAGCCCGCCCAGCCAGGAGGAACGCATGAACGCCCGGACCGTCACCGCACTCCTCTGCGCCGCCGCGCTCGGCGCGCTCGCCCCGACAGCGACGGCCGCCCCTGTCGAGCAGCGCCGGATCGCCACGACCGAGCTCCACCTGGGTCTGGCCGGCGGACGCACCCTCGACGTCCAGCTGCGGTTGCTCACCGGGCCCAGCGGGAGCACGCTACGGGTCGAGACCGCGCGCTGCGACGCCAACGGCTGCGACGCCGCATCGGACTACGCCGGGCCAGTGAGCGGCGCTTCCATCTCGGGCACCGATGCGCGGGCGACCCTGCACTCCGTCGTCGGAGGGCTGGCGCTCTCCCTCACGTGGACACCGTCGGGCGAGCAGGCGCACGAGCTCGGCGGCCTGCGGGGCAGCGGCAACGGCGGCGAGGACGACCTGAGCGTCTACTCCGGCAGCCCCGCGCTGGTGGCCGCCCAGGTCGAGTCTGTGGCGTGCCACCTGACCGGTGTCGTCGGTGACGAGGTGCACGTCTCCGACTCCAGCGGTCCTGCCGCGGGTGTGCGCCCGCTCACCGCGCTGAACCTGCCTCGCCGGGCGACTGTCATCTGCTGAGTCGCCGTACTCGTCCCTGGGTCGCCGGCTACAGCTCGATCGCGACGGCCGGGCTGGAGTGCCCGTCAGTCTTGGTCGCGGGGACCGTGTCGAGCTTCTTGTAGTCGGGCGTGGTCGAGTCGTCGAAGGACGCCGCGATCTTGCCGTCGGGGAAGACGGTCACGCTGCAGAAGTCGAAGCGGTTGCTGGTCGTGCCCACGCCGATGCCGGTGTTGATGTCGCCCTTGCCCAGGTAGTAGGTGCGCAGCAGCCGCGGCTGCGCGCGCTTGACGTCGACCACGAAGACCATGTCCTGGCCGCGGCCCGCTGAGTCGTCTGCGCGCACCGAGATCGCCGCGATCCCGGCCTTGCCGTTGACCTTCACGTCGTGCAGCGGGTCGCTGCCGCCCTCGAGCCTGCGGCCCTCGGGCACGGTGATGTCGATGCTCTTCCACGCCTTCCCACCATCGGTGGACAGGGCAAGCGAGAGGCTCTGCGCGCTCGGAACAACCTCGGTGAGCCAGCCGCGGGAGTCCTGGCGCACGGTGCCGCGGGGGATCCACGGCAAGCGGACGCAGCCCCACTTGGCCGTGGTCTGGTCCAGCCGCGCGGCCACGCAGGGGAAGTCGTCGTCGCCGTTCTTGAACAGCAGCACCCCGCCCGCGTTGAGCGGCAAGGTGTAGGTGCCGGGGTTGGGCTGCCAGAAGTCAGCGTCTGGGTTCTTCACGACGCGCGGGCGGAACAGCGGGAACTCGCTGCCCGTCGCCTCCTGGCTCGGGATCGACGGAGTCGAGTAGTCCAGGCCGTCACCGCTGATCACCTCGAGCGACTTGGTGACCCCGCCGCCGCGGATGATGGTGGCGAACGGGTACTTCGTGCCACCGATCGTGAACGGGCCCTTGGCGTAGGTGACCCACTCGCGGTCGAAGAACGGCGACTTCAGCGGGACCTCGGACACCTCCCACGCCGCCGAGCTCTTGGTGTAGCGGAAGCCCTGCAGATGGTCGCCGGTGTAGGCATCCCACCCGGCGCCGTACACGTTGCCGCCCGGTCCGGCGACGAGCGCGCCCTCGCCGTTGTAGAGCGGCGTGGTGGGCGTGACCTTCCACCAGGACTTGCCGCGGTCGTCGGAGTAGTAGGGCACGACCCCGCCGAACTCGAGCAGCCGTCCGGTCGCGGTCGCGGCGACGTAGGTCTCGCAGCAGTCCCCTCCGACGTCGCTCCAGCGCCAGGTCTTGGAGCCGATCTTGCGGCCGCGGGCGTCGAAGACCGGGTAGCTGGCGACGTGCACACCGGCGGCGTACTTCTGCACGCTCGCCGGAGTGACCGCCGCCGGGCCGGCGGGGGTAGGCCCGGCCACCGCGGCCGAGACGGCGAGAGCGAGGGCGGCGACGGAAAGGACAACGGGGGGCGTTCGGCGCATGGTCATGCGTTCGACGTCCGCGGCGCAGAGTCCTTCCCGGACGAGTACGACGACCTAGCGGCTAGACCGCGATCGCCAGCTGCGGGGAGCCCTTGCCTGCCTTGTCGTCGAACGACGCCACCAGCTTGCCGTCCGGCAGGAAGGCGATCGTCATGTAGTCCATGCGGTCGCCGCTGGCCCCGCTCACCGCGTCGTTGGCGGTCACGAGGTTGCCGTCACCGACGAGGTCGGTCTCCACCAGCCTGGGCTTGCCCTTGCTCACGTCGATGAGGAAGACCATGTCCTGGCCTGGCTTGCCCTTCACCTTGTCGAAGCGCGTGATCAACGCCGCCTTGCCGAGCTTGCCGTTCACCTTCAGGTCATGCAGCGGGTTGCTGGTGTTGACGGCGTCGGACGTCGGCAGCCAGCCCTCGATGGTGCCGCCGACGGGGGACTTCACGGTGACGCCGGACCAGTGCCGGCCACCGTCGGTGGAGATCTCCACCCGCCAGCCCTTGCCGTCGGTCGACGGGTAGGCCTGCGTGAGCCAACCGCGCGAGTCTTGCCGCACGACGGTGCCGCGCAGACTGGCCGGGGCCTTGACGCAGTGCCAGGTGGCGTCCGACGTGCGCATGAGCGTGACCTCGCAGCCGGGCGCGTCGAGGTCATCGGCCTTGCGGTAGTGCAACGCGCCGCCGGCGTTGAGTGTGGTGGCGTGCGCCGCGGGAACGTCCTGGTTCCAGTCGGCGGTGGCGTCCTTCTTCACCGGCACGTAGTAGGTGGCCGACTCGGCGTTGTCGCCCGCGCTGTCGACCGGCGGGACCGTGAGCACGTCGTAGTGGAGCCCGTCAGCCGACAGGTACTCCACGTCCTTGCTCGGGTAGGCGCCGCGCACCAGGGTCGCGTAGGGCACGGTCTTGCCGCCGATGGTGATCGGCCCCTTCACGATCGAGACCCAGGGCCGGTCGAAGAACGGCCCGTGCAGCGGCGTGAAGGCGGTCTCGAACTTCTTCGTGGCGGCGGTGTACTTGTAGCCGGTCAGCACGTCGCCGCTGTAGGGGTCCCAAGTGATGCCGACGATGTCGCCGTTCGGGGCCACCGTCACCGCGCCCTCGCCGTTCGGCAGGACTCCTGGCGGCAGCGCGTAGGTGACCTGCTTCCAGGTCACCCCACGGTCATCGCTGAAGAACAGGTAGGTGCCGCCGAACTCGTAGATGCGCCCGGCCTGCGTGGTGTGGCCGTACACCTCACAGCAGTCGCCGCCCGCGTCGGTCCGGCGCCAGCTCTTGGTCCCGATGCGCTTGCCCGCTGCGTTGTAGCGGTCCCAGGTCACGACCTCGTTGTGGGTCCGCACGCTCGTCACGACACCTGGCTGGGCGGGCACGTCGTTCGGGACGGGCGTGGTCGCGACCGCGACGCCGGCAAGAAGGGCGGCGGACGCCAGGAGCGGGAGGACGGTTCTGCGCAGCTGCATGGGGATCGCTTCGACAGCCGAGGGCGGAGTCCTGCCGGCCGGCGCGCTCCGTAGGCTGGTGTTGTGCCTTCGCTTCGGCTCGCCCTGGCTCAGGTCAACGCGACGGTCGGCGACCTCGAGGGCAACGCGTCGCTGGTCCTGCGGTGGGCCGAGCACGCCCAGCAGCGCGGCGCCCACCTCGCCGTCTTCCCCGAGGGCGTCATCACCGGTTACCCGGCGGAGGACCTCGTGTTGCGGGAGTCCTTCGTCGCTGCCTCCATCGACACTGTCGTCCGGTTGGCGCAGCAGCTCGCCGCCGCCGGGCTCGGAGAGCTGCCGGTGGTGCTCGGGTACGTCGACAGCGCCCCCCGCGGCCGCCCCTTCAACGCGGCCGCCGTGCTGCACCGCGGCGGGGTGGTCACCACCTACGCGAAGCACCACCTCCCGAACTACGGCGTCTTCGACGAAGCGCGCTACTTCACCCCTGGCGAGCGGTTCCCGGTGGTGCGGGTGCGCGGCATCGACGTCGCACTGACGATCTGCGAAGACCTGTGGCAGGACGGGGGGCCCATCGCGGCTGCGCGCACGGCCGGCGTCGGCCTGGTGCTGACCATCAACGGCTCGCCGTACGAGCGCGACAAGGACGACTTCCGGCTCGCGCTGGCCCAGCGCCGCGCGGCCGAGGCGGGCGCGACCTTGGCCTACGTCAACCTCGTAGGCGGTCAGGACGAGCTGGTCTTCGACGGCGACTCCCTCGTCGTCGCGCCCGACGGAACCCTGCTGGCCCGAGCCCCGCAGTTCGAGGAGGGCCTGCTCGTCGCGGACCTCGAGCTGCCCGCGGCGTCGGACGACCGCTGGGGTGCCGTGCCGGTCGGTGACGGTGGCCAGATGGTGGTGGAGCGGGTGACGGTCTCGGCAGAGCCGTTGCCCGAGTGGGCGCTGCTTCCCAGCGGGATAGCGGCGCGCCTGGACGACACAGCGGAGGTGTGGCGCGCACTGGTCCTCGGCACCCGTGACTACGTCCGCAAGAACGGCTTCAGCTCAGTGGTGCTCGGTCTGTCCGGCGGGATCGACTCCGCAGTGGTCGCCGTACTCGCAGCCGACGCACTCGGCCCCAGCGCGGTGCACGCCGTGGGGATGCCGTCGCGGCACTCGAGTCCGGGGTCCCTCACCGATGCCGAGGAGCTGACCCACCGGGTCGGGGTCAACTGGGAGGTGATCCCGATCGACCCCGTCGTGCGCGGGTTCGAGGGCGCGGTCGAGCTGCACGGGCTGGCCGCCGAGAACCTGCAGGCGCGGGTACGGGGCACCCTGCTGATGGCGTTGTCCAACGAGCGCGGGCACCTGGTCCTCGCCACCGGCAACAAGAGCGAGCTCGCGACCGGCTACTCGACGCTCTACGGGGACGCGGTCGGTGGCTACGCGCCGATCAAGGACGTGCCCAAGACGGACGTGTGGGCGCTCGCCCGGTGGCGCAACGCCTGGGCAAGCGAGCGAGGCGAGACACCGCCGATCCCGGAGGCTTCCATCAGCAAGCCTCCCTCCGCGGAGCTGCGCCCCGGACAGCAGGACAGTGACTCGCTGCCGCCCTATGAGGCGCTCGACGCAGTGCTGGACGACTACGTCGAACGCGACCTCGGTCGGGCCGCGCTGCTGCGCGCCGGTCACGACGAGGGGCTGGTGGACCGGGTGATGCGGCTGGTCGACCACGCCGAGTACAAGCGCCGGCAGTACCCACCGGGCCCGAAGGTCTCGTCGCGCAACTTCGGCCGCGACCGCCGACTTCCCATCACGTCGCGCTGGCGCGAGGGGCCCGCCGCTGACCCCGCCCAGGGGTAGCCGGCGCCGCCCCGCCCGCGTCGTGTCACGATGGTGCTGCCCGGGGACGCCGTGTGGTGCCTCGAGGCGTGGGAGGCAGCCATGGCTACCGAGGCCATCAGCTTGTACGGCGGGTCCGGGAACGGCCGCCGCGTCACGGTCCGCGACATCGCCGCCGCCAAAGAGCGAGGCGAGCGTTGGCCGATGCTCACCGCCTACGACGCCCTCACCGCGGGGCTCTTCGACGAGGCCGGGATCCCGGTGCTGCTCGTCGGCGACTCCGCGGCGATGGTGGTCTACGGCTACGACACCACCTTGCCGGTCCGGGTCGATGACCTGATCCCGCTCGTCGCGGCGGTGGTGCGCGGGTCGAAGCGGGCCATGGTGGTGGCCGACCTGCCGTTCGGCAGCTATCAGGCCAGCGCCGCGCAGGCGCTCGAGACCGGGGCGCGCTTCCTCAAGGAGGGCGGCGCGCACGCGGTCAAGCTCGAAGGCGGCGCCCGCGTGCTGCCCCAGGTCGACGCACTGGTGGCCGCCGGGGTGCCGGTGATGGGTCACCTGGGGCTGACGCCGCAGAGCGTGAACGCGATCGGCGGCTACCGCGTGCAAGGCCGAGGTGGGGCGGACGAGCAGCTGCTCGCCGACGCGAAGGCGCTGGAGGCCGCGGGCGCCTTCTCCCTGGTGCTCGAGGCCGTGCCCGCCGAGCTCGCCGAGCGCATCACGGCGTCACTGGCCATCCCGACCATCGGGATCGGCGCGGGCAACGCGTGCGACGGGCAGGTGCTCGTCTGGCAGGACCTCGCCGGCCTGACGCCGTCCCCCGGGCCGAAGTTCGTCAAGCGCTACGCCGATCTGCGCGGCGTCCTCACCTCCGCCGTGCAGGAGTTCGCGGCCGAGGTCGCGGACGGGAGCTATCCGGGTCCGGAGCACAGCTACCACTGACCGCTGCGCCACCTCGCTCAGATGTCGGTGACCCGGATGCCGGCATGCGCCTTGTAGCGGCGGTTCACCGAGATCAGGTTCGCGGTGAGCGCCTCGACCTGCCGGCAGTTGCGCAGCCGCCCGGCGTACACCCCGCGCATCCCTGGGATCCCCGCGACGATGTCTTGGACAAGGTCGGTGGCGGCACGGTCATCGCCGAGCACGAGGACATCGGTGTCGAGTACGGCGATCTCCGGGTCGAGCAGCAACACGGCCGAGACGTGGTGGAACGCCCCCACCACGGTCGAGTCCGGCAGCGCAGCGGCGGCCTCCTGCGCCGCCGACCCCTCGGGAACCGCCAGCGCGAAGGCTCCCTGGGCGTCGAAGCCGAGCGGGTTCACGCAGTCGACGACGACCTTGCCCGCCAGCTCGGCAGCCAGCGACTCGAGCAGTGCCCGGTGCCCGTCATAGGGAACGGCGACGACGACGAGGTCCGCCGCCGCGGCGTCGGCGTTGCCCGCGCCCGTGACCCGCTCCAGACCGAGATCGGCCGCCGCCGTGACAGCCCGGCCCGGGTCCCGAGAGCCGAGCACCACGCTGTGGCCTGCGAGGGCGAGGCGCCGGGCCAAGCCTCGGCCCTGCTCACCCGTGCCACCGAGAACCCCGATGCTCATGAGTCGCTGGGCGGAGGGGTCGCCGGGCTCTACGGTCATGCCGCGATCATGCCCAGGGCTGTCGAGGGTTGTGGCGAGGGGTCCGGGGAACGGTGCCCCCCAGATGACCGCTCCGGAACTGTGTCCGTCTTGGGAGGATTCCCAGGGGGGGCGGCGAACCCAGGGGCGATAAGCAGGACCGAGGTAGCCAGGCACGAGCGGCGGCAGGAGGTGGCGGCATGGACGAGCAGTCCGAGCGCGGCCCCCTCGAGCCCACGCCCGGCGGCGTCGAGCGGCTCCTCGCAGAGCTCGCTGACCTGCGGCTTCTCCTCGACAGCGACCTGACGATCGCGGCCGCCGCCCTCGACGCGGACGCCCCGCAGATGGCCTCTCAGGTCCTCGACGACGAGCACGAGCGGCTCAACTCCCTGCAGGCCCGGATCCTGCGCGGCGTCACCCCGGAGCCTGCGCGAGTGGCACCGGCACCGATCGAGCTGCCCCAGCCGCGATCGCGGCGCTTGGCCCGCCTGCCCGGCGGTGCCGCTGCTGCCCTGGCCGCGGCCGCCGTGGCAGCCGCCGTACTCGGGGCCTCCATGGTCCCGAGCATGCACAGCAGCCATCCGGCCCTGGCCTCGGACGTGGCGACCGCAACGGACAGCTATGACGCCTTCAGTCGCATCGCCACCAGCAAGTCCGGCGACGCGGCCGACGTCCAGGCCGCCGCGGCCGCGCTGCACGCCTCGCTCCAGCCCCTGATCGACGCGGCCGACAGCAGTCCGGAGAGCGCTCAGCGGGCCCTCGAGCTGCTGCAGGCAGAGCAGCTGCTCCTGCTGCAGTCCAAGCCGGCCGGGGCCAACGCGATCCTGCGTGAGGCACACCGGCTGGTCCTGCGGCTGCGCAAGCAGGCCCCTTCGGTGGTCCCGCCCGCGGCGACCAAGCCGCTGGCGACGAGCAGCCCCAAGTCGACCAGCAGCGCCAAGCCGGTGGCGAAGCCCTCGCCCTCGCCGACCACGTCGCCTACCCCTTCGCACAAGCCGAGCCCCAAGCCCAGCCCCTCCGGGTCACCCTCCTCGAGCCCCTCACCGAGCTCGACAGGCATCATCCCCGGGCTCTAAGAGCCCGCGCGCCGTTCGAAGCGGTGCGCCCACCTCGGGCACGATGACCGCATGGATCGCTCCAGCGCGCAGGCGTTGCGCGAGCTCCTCGCCTCCACGGCGCTGGTGGACCGCACGTTGTCCTTCGGCCGGGCCCTTCGGCGTACCCGGGTCGGTCGCTCCCCCGGTGGGCTGCTCGTCGTCGGCACCGCCGAGGAAGAGCCGTGGCACTTCACCGCCCACCTTCAGGACGAGGCTGAGTGGGCCGGAGCTCCGGAGCTGACGCCGACGCTCATTCGCTGGTCACCACCAGACGATGCGCCCGCACACTTGGCTGTCGACCTGTCGCGTCTCGAGCAGGCGAAGCGCGGGGAGTCACTGCTCGTCGTTGCGCCGGGGAGAGCCACCGATCCGCTTCTCGAACGGGTCGATGACGCGCGCCACCGCGGTGCCAGCGTCTTCGCCGTCGCGAGCGCCGACCGCGAGTTGGAGGCGCTGGCCGATGAGGCCCTCGTCATGGAAGACCAGACCGTCGCGAAGTCCGTCGACTTCGACGCGGTCACGCACCTGATCTCCCTGGCAACCGGCGAAGCGCTGCCCGCTCGCGGCGGCGTGCGTCCGAGGTTGGCGCGGCTTCTCGATGTGTTGGCGGGTCCGCGCGACTGACAGCCGTTAGTCGGCGCGAGCTCGATGACGCCGCATGACAATCACGATCGCGCCCACGCACGCCACGACCCCAAGTGCGATGAGCCCCGCGGTCGAGAGCTGTCGGTGCAGTCGTTCCCAGCTCGAGCCCGCGAGATAGCCCAGGACGACACATCCACCGGCCCACACGACGGCGCCCGCGACGTTCCACAACAGGAACCGTCCGTAGGGCATGCGGGCCATTCCGCACATGCCGGGGACAAGAACTCTCAGCGCAGCAGTGAACCGTCCGACGAACACCGCCTTGCCTCCGAGACGGTTCACCGCCTTCTTGCTTCGCTCGACGTGTTCGGGCTTCAACAGGCGCTTGGGCACGTGCGACAACAGCGCCTCGCCGTAGCGCCGACCCACGGCATAACCGATGCTGTCACCGACGATGGCCCCGCTGACAGCCGCGACAATCGCTGCCCACAAAGGGATTTTCCCTTGATGCGCGAGTACGCCGCCGAGCAGCGCAGCGATCTCGCCGGGAAACACGAAGCCAACGAACGCCGATGCTTCGAGTGCCGGTAGCAAGAAGACGAAGAGCAGCGCGACAGCCGCGGGCAAGTCGAGAATCGCCTTCGCGAGCGCTGTCACACATGCATCTTGCCCGGCGCCCACTTCGCGACACGCATCGACGCAGCAGGCGTGATGCTGGTAACAGTGGGGCATTGGTGTCATCGTGATCACGCAAGCCGGTCGACCGACCGGTCGAATGGCCAGGAGGTAGCAGTGCCAGCGAGGTTCGTGTTGAAGCGAGGAGCGAGCGGAAAGTTTCGCTTCAACCTTCGCGCGAACAACGGTGAGGTCATCGCGACCTCAGAGGCGTACAACTCGAAAGCCTCGGCACTCACCGGAATCCAAGCCGTTCAGACTGCAGCGGGAGGAGCAGCAGTGGTAGACGAGACGAAGCCGGCGGCGAAGAAGGCTCCGGCCAGAAAGGCCGCCAAGAAGACCGCGAAGCGGTCCACGGCCAAGAAGGCCACCACCAAGCGGACAGCCGCGAAGAAGTCGACAGCCAAGAAGTCGACGACCAAGCGCACCGCCGCCAAGAAGTCGACCGCCAAGAAGTCGACCGCCAAGAAGTCCACGGCGAAGAAGTCGACCGCCAAGAAGACCGCGAAGAAGTCGACTGCGAAGAAGACCGCGAAGCGGGCTCCGGCGAAGAAGTCGGCCGCCAAGAAGTCGACTGCCAAGAAGTCGACTGCGAAGAAGTCGACTGCCAAGAAGACCGCCAAGAAGTCCACTGCCAAGAAGTCCACGGCGAAGAAGTCGGCCGCCAAGAAGACCGCGAAGAAGTCGACTGCCAAGAAGACCGCGAAGCGGGCTCCGGCGAAGAAGTCGGCCGCCAAGAAGACCGCGAAGAAGTCGACTGCCAAGAAGACCGCGAAGCGGGCTCCGGCGAAGCGGACGGCCAAGAAGTCGACCGCCAAGCGCGCGGCGAAGAAGTAGCG
>JAVEEJ010000324.1 GCA_030840515.1 Frankiaceae bacterium
CGCGCGCACGGGGGCGCGCGTGGAGCCGCTGCGCCGACAGGCCGTGGAGTTCGCGATCGACACCATGAACGCCGACCGGATCAGGCCGTTCTGGGCGGCGGTGCTGGGTTATGACGAGTACGGCGGCGCGCTGGTCGACCCGCTCCGCATCGGACCGCCGATGTGGTTCCAGCAGATGGACGAGCCGCGCACCGAGCGGAGCCGGTTCCACATCGACGTCTCGGTCGCGCACGACCTCGCCGACGACCGCGTCGCTGCCGCTGTTGCCGCGGGCGGCCGCCTGGTCACGGACGCCTTCGCACGGGCCTGGTGGGTGCTCGCCGACGCCGACGGCAACGAGGCCTGCGTGTGCACCTGGCAGGACCGGGACTGAGCCCTAGCGACGGAGCAGGTTGCGCGCGATCACCATCCGCTGGATCTGGTTGGTGCCCTCGTAGATCTGGGTGATCTTCGCGTCGCGCATCATCCGCTCGACGGGGTAGTCCTTGGTGTAGCCGTAGCCCCCGAGCACCTGCACCGCGTCGGTCGTCACCGCCATGGCGATGTCGGAGGCGTAGCACTTGGCCGCCGCCGAGATGAGCGTCAGGTCGGCGTCACTGCGCTCGCTCGCCGCAGCCGCGCGGTAGGTCAGCGAACGGGCCGCCTCGATCTGCATCGCCATGTCGGCGAGCATGAACTGCAGTCCCTGGAACTCCGCGATGGCCTTCCCGAACTGCTTGCGCTCCTTCGCGTAGGCCACGGCGTAGTCCAAGGCGCCCTGGGCGATGCCGAGCGCCTGCGCCGCGATCGTCACCCGCGTGTGGTCGAGGGTCGCCAGCGCCGTCTTGAACCCGGTGCCCGGCTCACCGATGATCCGGTTGCCAGGCAGGCGGACGTCGTCGAAGTAGAGCTCCCGGGTGGGCGACCCCTTGATGCCGAGCTTCTTCTCGGGCGCACCGAACGTGAAGCCGGGGTCGGACTTCTCCACGACGAAGGCGCTGATCCCGTTGGCCCCCTCGTCGGGGTCCGTCACCGCCATCACCGTGTAGTACTCGGAGATCCCGGCGTTGGTGATCCACCGCTTGACCCCGTTGAGCACCCACTCGTCGCCGTCCTTGACCGCCCGCGAGCGCATCGCCGCAGCGTCGCTGCCCGCTTCCGGCTCGGACAGCGCGTAGCTGAACATCCCCGTGCCTTCAGCAAGCGGCCGCAGGTAGGTCTGCTTGAGCTCCTCCGACGCGGAGATCAGCAGCGGCACGGTGCCCAGCTTGTTGACCGCAGGGATGAGCGAGCTCGACGCGCAGGCCCGGGCGACCTCCTCGATGACGATCACTGTCGCGAGCGCATCCGCTCCGACGCCGCCGTACTCCTCCGGCACGTGCGTCGCGTGCAGCTCCGCCGACTTCAGGGCCTCGTACACGTCCCAGGGGAACTCGCCCGTCTCGTCGATCTCCGCTGCCCGGGGGGCGATCTTGTCGTCGCACAGGTCGCGGACCGAGGCACGGAGCAGCTCGTGCTCCTCGGTCAGGTGGTAGACGTCGAAGTCAGGGTTCTTCACGGCGGGTCAGCCTACGGCCGTCCGGGCATGCGTCCTGCCCAGGGTCGCTACCCTCGCGACTCATGTTGCGCCTCTCCGTCATCGGCACGGGCTACCTCGGGGCCACCCACGCCGTCTGCATGTCCGAGCTGGGCTTCGAGGTGGTCGGTATCGACTCCGACCCGGACAAGGTCGCCCGCCTGTCGGACGGCGTCGTGCCGTTCTTCGAGCCCGGCCTCGGGCCGCTCCTGCAGAAGCAGCTCGACAGCGGGCGGCTGACGTTCACCACGGAGTACGACGACGTCGCGACCGCGGATGTCCACTTCCTGTGCGTCGGGACCCCGCAGTCCAAGGGCGAGCTCGCGGCCGACCTGACCTACGTCGACGGCGCGGTCAGCGCGCTCGCCCCGCGGCTCGAGCGGCCGACGGTGGTGGCCGGCAAGTCCACGGTCCCGGTCGGGACAGCGGCCCGGCTCGCCGAGCGATTCGCGGCGGAGTCCCCGGCGGGCGAGGGGGTGGAGCTGGCTTGGAACCCGGAGTTCCTCCGTGAGGGGTTCGCGGTCGAGGACACGCTGCGCCCCGACCGCCTCGTGGTCGGGATCCGGCCCGGTGGCGCTGCCGCTGACGTGCTGCGTGAGGTCTACGCCGCGCCGATCGGCAACGGCACCCCCTACCTCGTGACCGACTACCCGACCGCGGAGCTGGTGAAGGTGGCTGCCAACGCCTTCCTCGCCACCAAGATCTCCTTCATCAACGCGATGGCCGAGGTCTGCGACGCGGTCGGCGGTGACGTCGTGCAGCTGGCCGACGCGATCGGCCACGACACCAGGATCGGGAGGCGCTTCCTCAACGCGGGGCTGGGCTTCGGCGGCGGCTGCCTGCCCAAGGACATCCGCGCCTTCATGGCGCGTGCCGGAGAGGTCGGTGCCGACCAGGCTCTGACCTTCCTCCGCGAGGTCGATGCCATCAACATGCGCCAGCGCGCCCGCGTCATCGACCTCGCCCGCGAGCTGTGCGAGGGGTCGTTCCTCGGCAAGCGGGTGGCGATCCTCGGCGCGGCCTTCAAGCCCGACAGCGACGACGTCCGCGACTCGCCGGCCCTCAACGTCGCCGGGCAGATCTCGTTGCAGGGCGCCAACGTCACCGTCTATGACCCCGAGGCCACGGCGAATGCCCGAGCGACTTTCCCGACCCTGTCCTACGCGACATCGGTGGACGAGGCGTGCGCCAACGCCGACGTGGTGCTGCACCTCACAGAGTGGTCGGAGTTCCGCGCCATCGACCCGGTGCGCCTTGCCGACGTCGTCCGCCAGCGCAAGGTGATCGACGCACGCAACGCACTCGACGTCCACGCCTGGCGGTCCGCGGGATGGACCTATCGCGCACTCGGCAGGCCCTAGCCGTGCGACACGACTGGGCGGACCTCGAGACGATTCGGCGGGTCCTCGAGTACGACGTCTGGGCCATCGTCGGGCTGTCCAACCACCAGGAACGGCCGGCGTACGGCGTGGCCTGGAGGCTGCAGCAGGCGGGCAAGAAGATCGTGCCCATCCACCTGAGCGAGACGGAAGTGCTCGGTGAGCAGGCCTACCCCTCCCTGTGTGACGTGCCGTTCGCGGTCGACGTCGCGGACATGTTCCGTCGCTCGTCGGAGGTCGGTGCGCACGTCGACGAGGCGATCGACGTCGGCCTGAAAGCAGTGTGGCTGCAGCTCGACGTGATCGATGAGGCTGCGTGCAAGCGGGCCAAGGCCGCTGGGCTCGACGTGGTGATGGACCGCTGCTCCGCGGTCGAGATCGCCGTCCACAGGTGACGGCACGCGTCCCGGGCTGGGCCCTGCTGTCCTCGGCCGCGGCGCCCGTGCTGCTGATCGGCGGCTGGACCGTCGCCGCGTCCCGGCAGCCGGCTGATTTCAACTCGGTGCGCGACACGATCAGCGCGCTCGCAGGGCACGCCGCGACCGACCGGTGGATCATGACGGCTGGCCTCGCCGGGCTCGGCGTCTGTCACATGGTCACGGCGCTCGGGCTCCGGCAGGCCCGCCGACCTGGCCGGCTGATCCATGCTCTCGGAGGCGCCGCGACCGTGCTGGTAGCCGCGTTCCCCCTGCCCGCGGACGGTGGCTCCGCCGCGCACACCACGGTGGCCAGCGTTGCCTTGGGCTCACTCGCCCTGTGGCCGGCCTTTGCCTGGCGCCCGGATGCGCAGCCCGTTCCGCTGCGCCCCGGTCCGGCGCTCACCGCAGCCGCCGTCATGCTCGGGCTGGTGATCTGGTTCGGCGCGACGCTGGGCTCGGACGCCTCGGGCTTGGTCGAGCGCTGTGCAGCCGGTGCGCAAGCGCTATGGCCGTTGGCTGTGGTGCTCAGCGCCCGTCGCACTCGCTCCCGCTGAGCGCACGGACTCGAGCCAACGCTGACGGGACAGATCACCGGCTTGTCTGGTCACTTCCGCTCATTCCCGCCATCGGGCGCTCGCGCGTAGTTTCGCGTGAGGCCCA
>JAVEEJ010000011.1 GCA_030840515.1 Frankiaceae bacterium
TCGGTGGCTGAGCTGCGCGCGGAGCTGTCGGCGCTGCGGCACGACGTCGCCGGTGTGCGCCTCGACGTCGCTGCAGTGAGCAGTGGCTTCGACCCGGTCAGGGCGGAGATCGCCGACCTCTCCGACGAGATGGCGGCGATCCGGGCTCGGCCTGAGTCGGTCGACCCGAGCGACCGGCTGAGCGCGATGGAGTCGGCCCTCTCGCTGCTGCAGCCGGCCCTGACGCAGCTCGCCGGAGAGCTGTCCTCGCTGCGTGATCGCCCACAGCCGGCAGACCCGAGCCAGCTGCTCGGGACCATCGAGTCAGGCGTGGCGGGGCTGGCGGCCGAGCTCAAAGCACTGCGCTCCAGGCCGGAGTCGGTCGACCCCGATGAGCGGCTCGCCGCGATCGAGGACGCGCTCGGCGGACTTGCGGAGCAGGTCGACGCCCTCGCGCGTGAAGGGGCGACCGCCACGACGGAGCGGCTGGACGGGCTGCCGGACCAGGTCGCGGCTCCGGTCCGCGCGGCCGTCGAGTCGATGGGTGTCGCGCTCGACCGGGGGCTGAAAGGACTGTCGAAGGGCGTCGTGGACCAGGTGGCCCAGGGCCGGGACACCGACCGCGCTCACTTCGACGAGCAGCTCATCGGGCTGCGCGGGACGCTGCTGGACGCGATGGTCACGTTGGAGGGCACTCCACAGGCCACGCGGGCGGCGGTGGAGGCCGAGGTCACCACGCTGCACCGCTCGATCGGCGACCTCTCGGGTCGGCTCGACGCCCTCGAGACCGCCCTCGCCTCTTCGCACGCCCAGCTGAGCACCACCCTCGCCGAGATCCGTGTCGCGCTCGCGGACACCGGCGCGGTGGTGCGCGGGGCGTCGCGAGAGGTCGATCGGGGCACCGAGAAGCTCGCCGAGGCCGGGCGCGGGCTCGTCGGTTACCTGCAGGAGCGCGACCGAATGCTCGAAGCCGAGCGCGACCGGATCATCGGCGAGGTGCTCGAGGAGTTCGCCCAGGGGCTGTCGTCCAAGGACCGCCGGGCCATCGGCGACAAGGTGAGCGAGGCCAGCCGGCGGCGACGCGACGCCCGGGATGCCGAGCGCTACCGCCGGGACACGGTGAGCACTGCCCGCACCGCCCCCGCCGTGGCCAAGGTCAGCGACGCCGCTGCGCTGCTGGAGAAGGCCGTGCCGGCCCAGCCCAAGAGCGGAGCGGCCGCAGCCAAGCCGGCCGAGGACCGGGCCGCGGAACCCGCCGCGCCCAAGGCCGGTGCAAGCCCGGCAGGGCCGGCGGCGGCCAAGAAGGTCTCCACCGCCAAGTCGAGCACTGACAAGGCCGCCGCCAGCGCGCCAGCCGCGCAGGCCACGCCGCAGCGGGCCACGCCGCAGAAGGCGGCCCCGGAGAGGGCAGTCTCGGGGAAGGCAGTCTCGGAGAAGGCGACGCCGGAGAAGGCGGCCCCCCGAGCGGCCAAGGCCCAGGCACCCACTCCGGCCGCGGCGGCTCCGGCTGCCAAGCCCACCCCCGCGAAGAAGACCGCGCCGGCGCCCGCCGAGCTTGCGAAGCCGGCGGCCGCGAAGACCGCCGTGAAGAAGGCGGCGAAGAAGGCCCCCGCGAAGAAGAGCAGCCCCATTCGGCCGGCACCCACCGGGGCGGCACCCCGCATCCGGCCCTCGGTGTCAGTCCCCGACGTACCGAGCCCGGATCTGGCCCTCGAGGCCGCCGCACCGGCCCCTCCGAGCCCCGCCTCGCCGGCTCCCACGGCGTCCACTCCGCAGGTCGTTCCAGACCGTCGGGGGCTCTTCCGTCGACGCCGATAGCACGGACCCGCTTGACGAGCACGTACCAACGCGCGTGTAATTCCATCGGTGTCATTCCCTCGTCAGGGCCGCCGGCCCCGACGGACGCCACAGCCGCACCCGCGACGGGGCGGTGCGTTTCGGGAAGACCGGGTCGAGGAGGCACGCGATGAGCGAGGCAATCGCCGTGAACAGCCCAGCAGAGCTGGCGCTGAGCACTACGGCAGACGCAGCGGCGGGGGCCGCGATGATCGAAGCGATCGAAGCGGAGCTGGCCCTCGTCGACGCCGTGGTGTCCTGGCAGGAGCGGGCACTGTGCGCCGAGACCGACCCGGAGGCCTTCTTCCCGGAGAAGGGCGGCTCGACCCGGGAGGCCAAGCGGGTCTGCACCGGCTGCGAGGTCAAGGGAGAGTGCCTGCAGTACGCGCTTGCCCACGACGAGCGGTTCGGGATCTGGGGCGGGCTCTCCGAGCGCGAACGCCGTCGCCTCAAGCGCCGCGCCGTCTGAGCCCGGACAGCCTCGCGTAGGGTGGCGGAGCCGGTCACGGCACCGCCCGGTCCGGGCTTCCCGGACACGCCTCCTCACCTCACGAGCCTGACTCCTCTATGCCACCCCGCACCCAGGCCCGACTCCTCCTCCCGCGCCACTCGGTCACGGCCGTCCTCGTCGCGCACGACGGTGCCGAGTGGCTCGAGGAGACCCTCGGCGCCCTGAAGCAGCAGCGTCGTCCGCCCCAGCGCATCGCGGCCGTCGACACCGGGTCGCGCGATGCCAGCCGCGAGCTGTTGGTCGGCGCGCTCGCCGAAGAGGCAGTGATCGACGCTCCGCGTGAGACCGGTTTTGGCGCCGCTGCCCAACTCGCCCTCGACGCGTTCTCCGGGGCCCCGGACACCCGCGCCAGGCAGAACGCCGTCGACTGGATCTGGTTGCTGCACGACGACAGCGCACCCGCTCCGAACGCGCTCGCCCAGCTGTTGCAGGTCGCCGAGGAGAGTCCGTCCATCGCCGTGCTCGGCTGCAAGGCCGTGGGCTGGAAGGACGCGCATCGGCTCCTCGAGGTCGGCTTTACCACCGATCCGGGCGGCCACCGCGAGACGGGCCTCGAGCCGGACGAGTACGACCAGGGACAGCACGATGCAGTCCGGGACGTGCTCGCCGTGGGCAGCGCCGGTCTGCTCGTGCGCCGCGACGTCTGGGACGCACTCGGGGGCATGGACCCACGGCTCCCGGTCCTGCGCGACGACCTCGACCTGTGCTGGCGAGCCCATGCCGCCGGTCACCGGGTCGTCGTCGTCCCCGAGGCAGTGGTCCGCCATGCGGCGGCGGCGAGCAGCGGGGTCCGTCCCATCAGCGCCGGCACCGCGCGGCTGCGCCGAGCCGACCGCACCCACGCCAACTACGTCCTGCTCGCCAACGCGGCGGGATGGGCCGTGCCGATCGTGGGGCTCCGCCTGCTGCTGGGGGGGCTGCTGCGCACCCTCGGGCTACTGCTCGGCAAGCAGGTCGGGGAGGCCGTCGACGAGCTCGTCGCCGTCGGCGCCCTGTTCACCCACCCGCGCGCGCTGGTGTCCGCCCGACGCGCCCGGCGCGCGACCCGCACGGAGTCGCCCCGCGCCGTCAAGGCGCTGCTCGGCACGCGCAGCGCGCGGCTGCGGCACGTGCTCGACCTCGGCGGGCGGCGGGTGAGCCGCTGGGCCGCGCAGCTGGGCGTGGAGCCTGTTGAGGCGCCCCGACGGCTCGAGACAGGTCCGAGCGAGTACGACGACGAGCTGCCGGCGAGCTCCGGTGTCATCCGGCACCTGCTCGCCCAACCGCCGGTGGTGCTGACCGCCGGGCTGACCGCGGTGGCCCTCCTCGCCGAGCGCGCGTTGCTCCGCCACGGCCAGCTGGTCGGGGGAGCGCTGCTCGGGGCGCCTGCAGGTGCTAGCGACCTGTGGCACGGCTACACCGGGTCGTGGCAGGCCGTGGGTCCGGGCGCCCCTGGGAGCGGCGGCCCGTGGCTCGCCGTACTCGCCACCATCGCCACCGCCCTGCTGGGCAAGGCCGGTGCCGCCATCGACCTCCTGATGCTGCTCGGTGTTCCGCTCGCTGGCCTGTCTGCCTATCTGGCGGGTCGGCGCGTCGCGCGGCAGCGCTGGCTCCGCGCCTGGATCGCCGGGACGTACGCGCTGCTGCCCCCCATCGTCGGCGCCACCGCGTCGGGTCGGATCGGCGTCGTGCTGGTCCACGTGCTGCTTCCGGGGCTCGCGTTCGGCGTGTGGCGCGTGCTCACCGGGGAGGTGCAGGACAGCTGGCGGCGCGCCGCCGTGGCCGGCCTCGTCGCGACCGTCCTTGTCGCGGTCGCCCCCGTGTTGTGGCCGCTGCTGGTGCTCGTGCTGGCGGCCGGAGTCATCGCGACCGCGGTCGGTCCCTCGGCTGCCGACCGGCAGGGCGTTGTGCGCACCGGCCTGGCCGCCCTTGCCGTGGCGGCGTTGCCCGTCGTGCTCTTGATGCCGTGGTCGCTGCGCCTGCTCGCGCACCCGAGCCGCGCGCTTACGGTCCCCGGGCTGGCGGTGCCGGGCCTCGTCGACGACCCGTTGGACCCGTGGCGCCTGCTGGCGGCCTGGCCGGGTGGCCCCGGCATGCCGGCACTTGTTCTGGTGCTGCCCTTGCTGGCTACCGCCCTCGTCGGCCTGATCCGCCACCGCGGGGCAGCGATCGCGCGCGCCGCGTGGGCACTGGTCGTGGCCGCCGCCGCCCTCGGCATCCTGGTCTCGCGCGCGGGCGGTCGGAGTGCCTCGGGCGCGATCGTCGCCGGCTGGCCTGGCGGGCTGGCCAGTGCGGTCGGTCTCGGGCTCTGCCTCGCCGCCGCGGTGGCCGCACGGGACAGCCGCACAGCTCTGCGGACGATGGCCTTCAGCTGGCGCCAACCCGGGGCGGCTGTGCTGGGCCTGGCGGCAGCGGTGGCCAGCCTCGGGCTCGCGGTCGGCTGGGTGGCGCGCGGGGCGGACGGCCCGGTACAGCGCGTTGACCGCGACCTGCGTCCCGCGTTCCTGGCGGCGGAGGCACAGACCCCGCAGGCCCCGCGGACGCTGGTGCTCCGCAGCAACGGCGGCTCGTTGCGCTACGACCTGCTGCGCGCCGAGCCCGCTGGCCTGACCCTGGCCGACGCCCGTCCCAGCGACGCACAGCTGCACCACCTCGACGCGGTGGTGCGCGACCTCCTCGCCGGTCGCGGAGACCAGGCGGCGGAGCGACTGTCCACCTACGCGGTCCGCTACGTGGCGCTGCCCGCGCCAGCCGATCCGCAGGTGGTCAGCACGCTCGACGGCACCACCGGGCTGAGTCGCTTCTCTGTCGAGGGGCGCACCCGACTGTGGCGGGTGGTCGCGGACGCGGGACGCCTGGTGGTGCTCGACCCGGTGGCCGCGAAGGCCGCAGCCTCGGGCGCCGCTCCGACCACCGAGCTGTTGACCGCGCACGTGCCGACCGTGCTCGCGGGTGGCGAGCGGGTGAGGGTCGCGCCCGGGGTGGCCGGACGCCTGCTCGTGCTCGCCGAGGCGGAGGACCGCGGGTGGCGCGCCGAGGTCGGCGGGCAGCCGCTGCCGCAGACCCGCGCCTGGGGCTGGGCCCAGGCCTGGACGCTCCCTCCCGCAGGTGGCTCCGTGACGCTGCGGCACCGTGACTCGTCGCAGCACGGCTGGCTTGTCCTGCAGGCCGTCCTGGTCGCGCTCGCGCTGCTCGCGGCCGCTCCGTCAGCACGTCGCCGTACTCGCACCGACCTGGGGAGCGACCAGTGACTCGCCCCGTTGTGGCCTTCTGCCTCGTGGCCGCCGCGATCGCTGCTCTCGTCGGCGGGGCCGACGCGACCCGGCCCCATCACGGGGTCGAACGGCAGGTGGCCGCTGCACCCGAGCAGGTGCCGGTGGAGAGCGCGAGCCTCGTCTGCCCACGGACCTCGGGGTCCAGCGGCGGCAGCAACCGGCTCGCGCTCGTCGCCCCGGCACACGTCGGCACCGGCGTCGCGCAACTGCGGTCGCGCGACCCGCGGACGCCGCTGCCCCGGCTGGCGCTTGACGCGGCCGGCACCGCGTCGGTCGTGGACTCGCGGCTCGTCGCCGCCGAGCCGGTGGTGACGGCCACCGGGACCCTGGCCTCGGGCATCGTCGCCGACACCGTGCTGCGGGTCGACGACGGCCCGAGCCGGGGCATCCTCGGAGGACGCTGCGTCGCACCGGCGACGGAGTTCTGGTTCCTCGGGGCGGCCACCAGCGTCGGACGGCAGTCGAGCCTGACGCTCACGAACGTCGACCCGCTGCCGGCCGTGGTCGACGTCTCCTTCACCGCACCCAAGGGCCCGGTCAACGCACCCACGTCGCGGGGCATCACGATCGGGCCAGGGCAGGCGCGCACGATCCACCTGGAGACCGTGGCCCCCGGCGAGGGCTATCTGCTCGTGCACATCTCAGCCAGGGCGGGTCGCGTGGGCGCCTTCCTGTTGCAGCACGTGCTCTACGCGAACGCCCCTGGTGGCGCCGACTTCATCCCTCCAGTGATCTCGCCCGAGCTGGTGTCCGTCGTGCCGGGCCTGCCCAACGGGATCGGCTTCCGCCGCGTCGTCATCGGCAACCCGGGAGCCGACGACGCGACGGTGAAGCTGACGCTGGTCACCTCCGACGGCAGCTTCGTCCCGGCCGGTCTCGAGTCGGTGTCCATGGCCGGCCACAGCACGAAGATGATCGACGTCACCGAGCCGCTCGCTCAGCAGTCCGGCGCAGTCCGGGTCGAGTCCGACCAGCCGGTGGTGGTCTCGGCGGTCGCCGACACCGGGCCTCGGCTGCGCAACTTCGGCGAGTTCGCGTGGTCGGCGGCAGTGCCGCCGCTGGAGGGCCCGACACCGGTGGGCGTCACCACGATCGCGCGCGGCCGGAGCACGATCTTCCTGTCGGCTCCCTCGGCCGGCGGCACGGTGCTGGTGACGACGCTGGGGGTGGGCGGCGCGGTGATCTCGCCCCCTCGCCGGATCGGGGTGGGGGCCGGCCGGACCGTCGCCGTCGACCTGCCGCCGCAGACATCCGCGGCGTTCTCTGTCGTGCTCGAGCTCGTCCAGGGTGCGGGGCCGGTCTACGCCGCGCGTGAGCTGCTCGAGCTCGGCGCACGCGGCCCGCTCTACACGATCGAGCCGGTCGTCAGCGGTCGAGGCCTCGCCGTGCTGCGGCCCGTCGTGGCCGACCTCCGGGTGAGCCAGCTCGACTAGTCGTCGGCGGGCGGGTCGAGCTCGTCGGGGTCGACGCCGAGGTGCTCGGCCAGGGCGTCCACCACGACCTCGAGAACAAGGTCGCCGAGGTCTTCCGGGTCGTGGGCCCGCGCCTCCACCGGGCGGCGGTAGACCACGAGGGCGGGACGCGTGCCGCCCTCCACCACCTCGGCCAGCACCACCAGGTCGTCGTCGGTCGCAGGCGGTACGTCGCGCACGGACACGTCGAGCTCGGGGATCCGGTCGCGCCACTGCGGCGCCAGCTGCGTGAGCGCCTCCACCACCAGTCGGTCGAAGCGCTCGGGCCGGCTCTCGGCCAGCGGGACCGAGGGCGGCGCCAGGGCCCCGCGGAGGCCCCGGCCGTGACGATCCCGGCGGGCTCGGCGGACGGCTCCGGCGCGCGGGTCGCTCGGCATGCCCTCGAGCGTATTCCAGCCGTCCGCGGCGACACGGGCGTCAATGCGGCCTCCGGCATCCCGCGTGGCCTTACGCTCGCGCTCGTGAGCCCCATCCGCCGCTGCACGCGCACCGCGTGCCGGCAGCCCGCCGTCGCGACGCTCACCTACGTCTACCGGGACTCCACCGCCGTCGTCGGCCCGCTCGCGACCTACGCCGAGCCGCACTGCTACGACCTGTGCGACGCGCACTCCTCCAAGCTCACCGCCCCCCGCGGCTGGGAGCTGGTGCGGCTGCCGTCGGACCCCGACGCGATGGGCGCCGGGTTCAGCGACGACGACCTCGAGGCACTGGCCAACGCGGTCCGCGAGGCCGCCCGACCCGCCCCCGCCCCTGCCCCGCCCGCCCCCACGGGGGAGCTCGGAAGGCGCGGACACCTGCGCGTGCTCAAGGACCCGGAGTAGCTGTCCGTTTCGTACCGGTTGCGGGTGGACGCTCCCGCTTCTCAAGGGCTTTCCCGCTCGCACCGATGCAGTTCTCGTCACCCCAATGGCCTAGTGGCCGAGCGACAGTGCCCGAGCGAACAGTGCCCGATCGAACCTAGAGGAGCCCCCATGAGCAGCGCCCGCAGCGAGGTCCCCACCCAGCGCGGTCTCGAGGCCACCTCGCTGACCCAGGTCCGCACCGACTCGATGGCCCTCTGCCCGGCCTGCGGCGGCAGGCGGCTCACCAGCATCGCGATGACGCTGACCGACGGCTCACCTGTCGACTTCACCAGCTGCCACACCTGCGAGTACAAGACCTGGCTCCAGAACGGCAAGGCGCTCGACATCGACGTCGTCCTGGCCAAGGCCCAGAAGCACAAGTAGACCCAGATGCCCTGGGTAGGGTGCCCGGCGTGGCTGACCTGACCCAGATCTTCAAGGCGTACGACGTCCGCGGCCGCGTGCCGGAAGAGCTCGACGAGGACATCGCCCGCCGGGTCGGAGCGGCCTTCGTCGAGGTGCTGCGCCGACAGGGCTCCACCGTCGACCGGATCGTCATCGGCTACGACATGCGCCCCTCCTCGGTCCCGCTGTCCCGCGCCTTCGCGGAGGGTGCGACGAGCCGCGGCGCCGACGTCATCGAGATCGGCCTCGCCTCCACCGACATGCTCTACTTCGCCTCCGGCACCCTCGACGTGCCCGGTGCGATGTTCACCGCGAGCCACAACCCGGCGGCCTACAACGGCATCAAGATGTGCCGAGCCGGGGCAGCGCCCATCGGCCAGGACACCGGTCTGGGCGACATCCGCGACCTGGCCGACGGGTCACTGCCGCCCTACTCGGGCCGCACCGGCGAGATCAGCAAGCACGAGATGCTGGACGAGTACGCCGACTTCCTCATCTCCCTCGTCCCGGGCATCAAGGACATCCACCGGCTCACGGTTGCGGTCGACGCCGGCAACGGCATGGGGGGGCTGACGGCACCCGTGGTGCTCGGCAAGCTGCCGCTCGACGTGGTGCCGCTCTACTTCGAGCTCGACGGCACTTTCCCGAACCACGAGGCCAACCCGATCGAGGCGGCCAACGTCGCGGACCTGCAGGCCACGGTGCGCTCGTCCGGCGCGGACGTCGGGCTTGCCTTCGACGGCGACGCCGACCGCTGCTTCGTCATCGACGAGACGGGCGGCATCGTGCCGCCGTCAGCGATCACCGGCCTGGTCGCCGTTCGCGAGCTCGAGCGCGAGCCCGGCGCCACGATCATCTACAACCTGATCACCTCCCGCGCGGTGCCCGAGATCGTCACCGAGCACGGGGGCACCGCGCTGCGGACCCGCGTCGGGCACTCCTTCATCAAGGGCACGATGGCCGAGACCGGAGCCATCTTCGGCGGCGAGCACTCCGGGCACTTCTACTTCCGCGACTTCTGGCGCGCCGACTCGGGCATGCTCGCGGCGCTGCACGTGCTCGCCGCCCTCGGGGCTCAGGACAAACCGCTGTCCGCCGTACTCGCCGACTACACGCGCTACAGCGCCAGCGGCGAGATCAACTCGACGGTGGACGACCAGAAGGGCCGACTCCAGGCCATCAAGGACGAGTACGCCGACCTCGAGCTCGACGAGCTCGACGGGCTCACCGTCAGCTCCCCGGACGGCTGGTGGTTCAACGTGCGGGCGTCGAACACCGAGCCTCTGCTGCGGCTCAACGTGGAGGCCCCGGACGAGGCAACCATGGCCAAGGTCCGCGACGAGGCACTCGGTGTCATTCGCGGCTGAGTTATCCGCGGCCGAGTGATCCGCGGCCGAGTGATCCGCGGCGGGGTGTCCGCGGCTGAACCGGGACGGCTCGGGCGCCGCGATTAGGGTGGCGGCGTGAACATCGATGCGTCCCTGCTCGAGATCCTCGCCTGCCCCGACTGCAAGGCGCCGTTGCGCGCCGACGAGCAGGCTGAGGAGCTGGTCTGCACCGGATGCGGACTGGCCTACCCGGTGCGCGACGACATCCCGGTGCTGCTGGTGGACGAGGCTCGCCGTCCGTGATCGACCTCGACGAGGGCCGGCTCGACGATCTGCCGGCTCTCGAGGCGGCGGACCCGCAGCAGATGCTGCGCGCCGTCGCAGGCTCCGGGGCGCAGATCCGCACCGCGATCCGGCTCGCCGCTGACGCCCAGGTCGAACGCGTCGCCGACGAAGGCCGGCCCCGTGCCGTCGTGGTCGTGGGCATGGGTGGGTCGGGCATCAGCGGGGATGTGATGGCCGGCTGTGCCGGGATCGAGTCGCCGGCTCCGATCCTCGTGCACCGCGGTCACAGCCTTCCGGGCTGGGTCGGCGCCGCGGACCTCGTGGTCGCCGTCTCCTGCTCAGGGACCACCGAGGAGACCCTGTCCGCCACCGAGGAGGCGGTGCGGCGTGGTGCCCGGATGATGGGTGTCGGTGCGCCCGACTCGCCGCTCGCCGACCTGGTCGCGCGGGGGCGCGGTCCGTTCGTGCCGGTCGTCGGTCCGGGTCAGCCGCGGGCCTCGCTGTGGCTGCTGGCGACCCCGTTGCTGGTCGCGGGTCAGGCGCTGGGGCTGCTGACGGCACCGCGCGCGGACCTGGAAGCGGCGGCCGACGCGCTCGACGTGCTCGCCGAGCGGTGCAGGCCCGCGAGTGAGCTGTTCCTCAACCCGGCCAAGACGCTCGCCGTGACGCTCGCCGGCTCGCTGCCGGTGATCTGGGGATCGTCGCCGCTGACTGCCACTGCCGCCTACCGGTTCGCCTGCCAGCTCAACGAGAACGCGAAGCACCCGGGG
The DNA here is from genome assembly GCA_030840515.1 of Frankiaceae bacterium. Taxonomy (GTDB): domain Bacteria; phylum Actinomycetota; class Actinomycetes; order JAVEEJ01; family JAVEEJ01; genus JAVEEJ01. The sequence continues at coordinate 10,683 of JAVEEJ010000011.1, forward strand.
ATCGCCGGCGCGTTGCCCGAGGCGGCGCACAACCAGGTGATGGCGCTCGACGGCGCCTTCGGGCGCGCCGCTTCCGAGGCCGACCTGTTCGCCGACCCGGAACTCGACGGCCCCGACACCACGACGCGGCTGCACCTGATCAGCCTCAAGGACCCGGGCGAGCACCCCAAGGTGGGGCAGTGCCGCGTCGCAGCAGTGCGGGTCGCCGAAGAGCGGGGCGTGCGGGTCACCGAGCTGGCGGCCGAGGGCGCCTCCGGTGTGGAGCGGCTCGCCTCGCTGGTCGGTCTGGCGGACTTCGCCACCACCTACCTCGCGCTGCTCCAGGGCCTCGACCCGACGCCGGTGGGGGCGATCACCGAGCTCAAGGCGCGGGTAGCCGACCGCCCGTGACCCCAGCATGAGCGCGAGCGGCGGCACCAGAGCCGTCGTGGCTGCGCTGCTCGCCAACCTCGGCATCGCCGTGCTCAAGCTCGTCGCCTTCGCCGTGACGCGCTCCTCCTCGATGCTGGCCGAAGGGGTGCACTCCATCGCCGACTCGACCAACCAGGCGCTGCTCCTGTTCGGGGCGAAGCGGTCGCGACGCGACGCCACGGAGAAGCACCCGTTCGGCTACGGCCGCGAGCGCTTCTTCTGGTCGTTCGTCGTCGCGCTGCTGCTGTTCAGCGTCGGCTCGCTGTTCGCGCTCTACGAGGGTTGGCACAAGCTCTCCGACGACAGTCCCTTGGAGCGGCCGATCGTCGCGGTCGGCGTACTCCTCGGAGCCATCGTGCTCGAGTCGCTGTCCTTCCGGACCGCGATCCGGGAGAGCAACACGCTCCGTGGGGACAGCAGCTGGGTGCAGTTCGTGCGGCACGCGAAGATCCCGGAGCTGCCGGTCGTGCTGCTCGAGGACCTCGCCGCGCTCATCGGACTCGTCCTCGCCCTCGCCGGCGTGGGGCTCGCAGTGCTGACCGACGACCCGGTGTGGGACGCCTACGGCTCGCTGGCGATCGGCGTCCTGCTGCTGGTGGTGGCGCTCGTCCTCGCCGTCGAGATGAAGAGCCTGCTGATCGGGGAGGGAGCCGGCGCCGACATGGAGGAGCAGATCCAGGCCGCGCTGCTGGCCGGCCCGGAGGTGGACCGGGTGATCCACCTGCGCACGATGCACCTGGGGCCGGAGGAGCTCCTCGTCGCGGCGAAGATCGCGGTCGCCACCACCTCCTCGGCCACGGAGATCGCGCGCGGCATCGACGCGGCCGAGGCGCGGGTCCGGGACGCGGTGCCGATCGCCCGGGTGATCTACCTCGAGCCCGACCTCGATCGCACGCCCTAGCGCCGCGCCGGCTGGGAGGCCCGGCCCCTAGGATTGCCTCGTGACTTCTACCGACTTCAAGGTTGCCGACCTGTCCCTCGCCGAGTTCGGGCGCAAGGAGATCCGCCTCGCCGAGCACGAGATGCCGGGCCTGATGGCCATGCGGGCCGAGTACGGCGCGAGCAAGCCGCTCACGGGTGCCCGCATCACCGGCTCGCTGCACATGACGGTGCAGACCGCGGTGCTGATCGAGACGCTGGTCGAGCTCGGGGCCCAGGTGCGTTGGGTCAGCTGCAACATCTTCTCCACCCAGGACCACGCGGCTGCCGCCGTGGCGGTCGGCCCCAACGGGGCCGTGGACAACCCGCAGGGCGTGCCGGTCTTCGCCTGGAAGGGCGAGACGCTGGAGGAGTACTGGTGGTGCACGACGCAGGTCGTGACGTGGCCCGACGGCGGCGGCCCCAACATGATCCTCGACGACGGCGGCGACGTGACGCTGTTGATTCACAAGGGCGTCGAGTACGAGGCCAACGGCGTGGTTCCGTCCGCCGACCCGCAGGACTCCGAGGAGTGGACGGTCATCCTCGACACGCTGCGCGCCTCACTGGCCGAGGACCCGCAGCGCTTCACCACCATCGCCGCCGGGATCAAGGGCGTGACGGAGGAGACCACCACCGGAGTGCACCGGCTGTATGAGTTCTTCCGCGAGGGCAAGCTGCTCTTCCCGGCCATCAACGTCAACGACTCGGTGACCAAGAGCAAGTTCGACAACCTCTACGGCTGCCGGCACTCGCTCATCGACGGCATCAACCGCGCGACCGACGTGATGATCGGCGGCAAGGTCGCCGTCGTGCTCGGCTACGGCGACGTCGGCAAGGGCTGCGCCGACTCACTGCGCGGCCAGGGCGCACGCGTCATCGTCACCGAGATCGACCCGATCTGCGCGCTGCAGGCCGCGATGGAGGGCTACCAGGTCGCCACCCTGGATGACGTGGTCGAGACCGCCGACATCTTCATCACCGCCACCGGCAACAAGGACATCATCATGGCCAAGCACATGGCCCGGATGAAGCACCAGGCGATCGTCGGCAACATCGGGCACTTCGACAACGAGATCGACATGGCCGGACTGGCGAAGACCCCCGGCGTCACGCGGATCAACATCAAGCCGCAGGTCGACGAGTGGACCTTCGCCGACGGACACAGCATCATCGTGCTGTCGGAGGGACGACTGCTGAACCTCGGCAACGCGACCGGTCACCCGTCGTTCGTGATGAGCAACTCGTTCACCAACCAGACGATCGCGCAGATCGAGCTCTGGACGAAGAACGAGGACTACCCGCTCGGCGTCTACGTCCTGCCGAAGCACCTCGACGAGAAGGTGGCCCGTCTGCACCTCGCGAAGCTCGGCGCGATGCTGACCGAACTGACGAGCGAGCAGGCGAACTACATCGGCGT
>JAVEEJ010000032.1 GCA_030840515.1 Frankiaceae bacterium
ATCCCGAAGACGTCGAGCCGCTTTCGCACTCCCACCAACGCGCCGGAGGCCGCGAACACCGCGACGCCGACCAGGTCGAGCACCAGGAGCAACGTCGAAGACCGGTGCATGAGGCCGAAGCCTAGGACTCAGATGTCGCCAGAGAACGTGTCGCAGTTGTCGGAGCTGCCCGAGTCGAACCCGGCCTTGAACCAGTGTTGACGCTGCTCGGACGTCCCGTGCGTGAACGACTCCGGGTGCACCTCGCCACTGGACTGCTGTTGGATCCGGTCGTCACCGACGCTGGCAGCCGCGGTCAGAGCCTCCTCCACGTCGCCCGCCTCGAGGTCACCGCGGGTGAAGACGGTGTGCGCCCACACCCCGGCGAGGCAGTCGGCCTGCAGCTCGAGCCGCACCGACAGCGACTTCGCCCCGGTCTTCTGCGCCTCGGCGTGCACCTTGTCGCTGATCCCGAGCAGGTTCTGGACGTGGTGGCCGAGCTCGTGCGCGACGACGTACGCCTGCGCGAAGTCGCCGTTGGCCTTGAAACGGTCGCGGAGCTCGGCGAAGAAGCCGAGGTCGAGGTAGACCTTCTGATCCGTCGGGCAGTAGAACGGGCCGGCCGATGCCTGTCCGACGCCGCAGCCGGTCGAGGTGGCGTTCGTGTAGAGCACGAGCTTGGCCCGGTCGTAGCCCCGCTGGGTCGGCGCGAACTGCTCGACCCAGAAATCCTGCACGTCGTTGAACACGTAGACCATGAAGTCCTTGAGCTTCGCCTCGGAGTCCGGCGCGCCCTGCAGACCGCTTCCGCCCGAGCCGGCCTGCGGCAACCCGTTGAGGCCGCCCGGGTCGAACCCGCCACCACCGCCGAGCACCTTCAGCAGCACGAAGATGATCACGACGACGACCAAGCCGCCCCCGCCGAGGCCTCCGATGGGGATCGGCAGTCCACCGAGACCAGGCCCGCTCTGACCCCGCCGGTCCTCGACATCGCCCGTGCTGCCACCCGGTGTCCATCGCATGCGCTCTCCCTACCGCGCGGAGCGCCCGCTCACGCCTTCCCCCGACCACGCATCGCGTTGGCCACCTCGAGGTCCTCGGGCGAGTCGACCTCGACGACGAGATGATCGGAGATGTCGAGTACGCCGACCTTGAGGCCATCGCGCTCGATGGCGAGCTCTAGCCCGCGCTCGAAGTAGTCGCCGTCCCCGCACTCGTCGAGCCGGGCGACCAACACAGGCAGGTCGGCCGCCGACACGTAGTTGATCCCCACCGCCTCGCCGAGTCCGCCCACGACCGTCTTGGAGATCGCCGAGACGGACCCGTCGGAGGCCAGCGTGTACTTGACCTCCTCGTCGGCCGTGCGCGCGGTGTTGACGCAGACGAAGGAGCTGCCGGCGGCGATCCGCTCGGCGACAGGGCCAAGGACGGCGGGGTCGAACACCACGTCGCCGTTGAGCCAGAGCACGCCGCCGCCACGGGCCGCCCGCAATCCCTTCAGCAGGCTTTTCGAGGTGTTGGTCTCCGAGTACAGCTCGTTGTAGACGTAGAGCTCGTCGGGGAACGACTCCATCACCAGGTCCAGCTTGAACCCGACGACGATCACGATCGGTGCCTGCGGGAACGCCTGCTTCAGCGCGTCGACCTGCTGCTTCATGATCGAGGTGCCGTCGGCGAGCGGCGTGAGCGGCTTGGGGAAGGGACGGCCCAGCCGGGTGCCCATCCCCGCAGCCAGGATGACGATCTCCGAGAGCTCCACGCGGGCATCATCGCGCAGTCCCGGACCCGCACCGTCGCAGCGTCAGGCCGACGCCCCGGTGATAGGTTCGCGCCACCTGTCGGAGGTGCTGGCGACCTCCGGCCCGCGAGAGGAGAGGCAGACGTGGCAGCACGCCTGCAGTCGGCCTCCTCTGCGCTCAGCACACTCAGGCTGCTGGTCGGTCGCGACCTCAAAGTCAAGTACGCCGGGTCGATCCTGGGTTACGTCTGGTCGGTTCTCGACCCCTTGCTGCTGGCACTCGTCTACTGGTTCGTGTTCACGAAGATCTTCCAGCGCCGCCACATCGAGGGGTCAGACCCCTACATCCTGTTCCTGCTGCTCGGGCTGCTGCCGTGGTTCTGGGCGAACGGCGTCATCGGCGACAGCACGCGCTCGCTGACGGCGGAGGCGCTGCTGGTCCGGTCGACGAACCTGACCCGTCAGATCTGGGTGGTCAGGACGGTGGCCTCGAAGTTCGCCGAGTTCCTGCTCAGCCTGCCGGTGCTGGTCCTGTTCATCCTCATCTACCGCCACGAGGTCTCGGCCTCGCGCTACGTGTTCGCCGTACCCCTCGGGCTCATCCTGCAGTTCCTGCTGCTCACCGGGATCGGCCTGATCCTGGCTCCCGTGACGGTGCTCTTCCGCGACGTCGAGCGGCTGGTCCGGGTCGCGATGCGCATCTTGTTCTACCTGTCCCCCGTGCTCTATGGCATCAAGGACGTCCCCGAGAGCGTGCGCCCGCTGGCGGCCCTCAATCCGCTCGCCGGGATCCTCGACCTCTATCGGGCGAGTTTCTACCCGTCGCAGTTCGCCGGGTGGGGAGCCGTCGGGATCTCCGCAGCCTGGGCCGTCGGGATGTTCCTCATCGGGTGGGCGGTATTCGCCAAGCTCGAGAACCCTGTGCTGAAGGAGATCTGATGTCCCTGGCGATCCGCGCCGAGGGGCTCGGGATCCAGTTCTTCCGCAACCGGCGGCGGCACATGCGGGTGCGCGACATCCTCTTCAAGGGCGTGTCCACCGCGACCGTGCCCAAGGGGCAGTTCTGGGCGCTGCGCAACGTCTCCTTCGACGTGGCGCACGGCGAGGCGGTGGGGCTGGTCGGTGCCAACGGCCAGGGGAAGAGCACGCTGCTCAAGCTCATCGCCGGCGTCCTGATACCCGACGAGGGCAAGGTGTCGGTGAACGGCGGAGTTGCCCCGCTCATCGAGCTCACGGGCGGCTTCGTACCCGACCTGTCGGCCCGGGAGAACGTCTACCTCACCGGCGGTCTGCACGGCCTCACGCGCAACCAGATCGAGGCGCGCTTCGACGACGTCGTCGACTTCGCCGGTGTGCGGGACTTCCTTGACACACCGTTCCGGCACTTCTCGTCCGGGATGAAGGTCCGGCTCGGGTTCAGCCTGATCACCAGCCTCGACGAGCCGATCGTGCTCGTCGACGAGGTCCTCGCGGTCGGCGACCGGTCCTTCAAGGTGAAGTGCTACGACCGCATGGAGAGCATGCTCGGTGACGGGCGCACCCTCTTCCTCGTGTCGCACAACGAGTCGGACCTCAAGCGCTTCTGCACCCGGGGGCTCTACATCAAGGGCGGGGAGCTGATCCACGACGGGCCGATCGCCGAGGTGATCGAGCACTACACGTCGGACGTCGACGCGGAGCAGGTGACGTGACCCGCGACCGCATCGCGGTCATCGACCGGAGCCGGCTGGTGAGCTCGGCGCGGGTGCGGGACGGGTTCTACTCGACGTTCGTCGTGCGCAAGGCCTCGCGCCACCTCACCCGACTGGCACTACGTCTCGGTCTGCGGCCCAACGAGGTCACCGTCGCTTCGATGGTGGTGGCCATCGCGGCGGCACTGCTCTTCGCGCGTGGCCACTGGGCGACGACAGTCGCGGCCGCTGTGCTGCTCCAGCTCTCGCTGGTCATCGACTGCGTCGACGGCGAAGTCGCGCGCTACACAGGGCGGTTCACGGCTGTCGGCGCCTGGCTCGACGGCGTCGGTGACCGGCTGAAGGAGTACAGCGTGTACGCCGGCCTCGCCGCCGGCTATGACGCCTGGGCACTGGCCGCCGCGCTGCTGGTTGTGCAGGTCTACCGCCACCACGTCGACTTCGGCTTCTCGGCCAACCGCACGGACGCGTCCGACGGCGAGAACCGGATTGCCGCCCTGTCCGAGCGCACGAACGAGCGACCCGCCGTGATGTGGGCCAAGCGAGCCCTGATCATGCCGATCGGCGAGCGCTGGCTGGTGATCAGCGTCGTCAGCGTCGCCGCCGGCGGGCGCGCCGTGTTCTGGACGCTGCTCGTCACCTGCGGGCTCGCCGCCGGCTACACGACCGCTGGTCGCGTGCTGCGTGCCCTCGCCCAGCCGCACTCCCCGCTCGACCCCGCGCAGCTCTCGGTGATGACCGCGCTGCTACCCCCGCCGGCTGAGCAGCTGCCGGCGTCAGTCTCCCGAGGGCGACTCGCCGGCTGGCTTCCGGCGCTGGTCCGCTCCGCTGAGCTCGCCGTCCTGCTGGTCGTGGCGGCGCGCCAGGAGGGCGACCTGATGCCCGCCGCCTTCTGGCTCGCCACCGTCGTGGCACTCGACGGCTATGACCTGGTCTACCGCCTGCGTCAGACGCAGCGGCCGCCGGCCCGGTGGCGGCGGATCGTGCTTCTCGGCGGGCTCGCACGGCTGGCGGTGGCGCTGGTGATCGTGCTGGGTGCGAGTACGTCGGCCCGCACCGGCGTCGTCGTACTCGCATCCGCCATCGCCTTGGTCTGTGTCGTTGAGGTCACCGGGTGGCTGCGGTCGGCAGGATCAGCGGCATGAGCGGACCCACGCTGGCTGAGCTGCGCGCCGTCTGCCAGCCGGAGTCGACCATGTCGCGGCGCAACGCCGAGCACTGGCTGGCGCGGCTGATCCTGCGGCGCTGGTCACTGCACGCCACCCGGCTGCTCATCAAGACGCCGGTCACCGCCAACCAGCTGACCGGCGTGATGATCGTGGTCGGGCTGCTCGCCTGCCTGCCCGCGGCCGCGCGCGGTCTTGGTTGGATGGTGGTCGCGCTCGTCGGGGTGCTCGTCTACTTCATGCTCGACCTCTGCGACGGCGAGGTCGCCCGCTGGCGACGCAGCACCAGCATCGCCGGTGTCTACCTCGACCGGGTCGGCCACTACCTGGTGGAGGCGGCGCTCATCGCGGCCTACGGCTATCGCGCCGCCGGTCAGGCGTGGAACGGCTGGGCCACCCTCGGCGTGGCCGGAGGGCTGCTCGTGGTGCTGGTGAAGGCGGAGACCGACCTGGTGGATGTCGCCCGAGTGAGGTCCGGCGCGCCGACGACGGACGACGCGGCTGTGGTCCCGCGGTCCGCCGTGCTGAGCCGGGCGCGCGCGATCGCCTCGGTGTTCAAGGTCCACCAGCTCACGGGCGCCCTGGAGTCGGTCTTCGTCCTGACCGCGGCCGCCGTGGTCGACAGCCAGCGCGGTGGGCTCACGGCCACTCGCATCTGCGTCGGGGCCTTGGTCGGCATCGCCGCCACCATGACCGTGCTGCACCTGGTGAGCATCCTCGCGTCGCGGCGGCTGCGCTGACTGACAACGCGTCCACCCTGTCGGTCGCCTGCGTGGTGCTCACCATGGGCGACCGGCCGGCTGCCTTGACTCGGGCGCTGCGATCTGCCCTGGACCAGACCGTTCCGATGGACGTGCTCGTGCTGGCCAACGGCGGCGGGCCGGTGGTGGTGCCGGAAGGCGTCCGGCTCGAGGTGCTGGCCGAGAACCTCGGCATTCCGGGAGGGCGCAACGAGGGCGTCCGCCGTACTCGTGCCGACCTGCTCGTCTTCCTCGACGACGACGGCTACTACCCCGAGCCCGACGCGGTGGCTCGGTTGGTCGCCGCCTTCGACGCCGACCCGCGGTTGGGCATCGCCTCGCTCAAGGTGGTGGACAGCGCGGGCGGCCGAGGACAGCGGCGCCATGTCCCGCGCCTGAGGGCCGGGGACCCCGACCACTCCAGCGAGGTGACGACCTTCCTTGGCGGCGCGTCCGCGATCCGGCGGAGCGTGTTCGAGACCTGCGGGCCCTACGCCGACCAGTTCTTCTTCGGCCATGAGGAGTCGGACCTCGCCTGGCGGGCCCTCGACGCAGGGTTCACCGTCCGCTACCTCGGTGATGTCGCGATGGCGCATGCCTCGCGCCCCCCGGCGACCACCCGCGAGGCGGTGCGCATCAACGCGCGCAACCGGGTGTGGCTGGTGCGCCGCAGGCTGCCGTGGGTGCTGGCCATCGGGCACCTGGCGACCTGGACCGTGCTCAGCGCGCTGCGGCTGCGCTCCCCTCAGGCCATCGCGGCCTACTTCGGCGGATTGCTCGAGGGCTGGCGCGAGCCGGCGGGAGAGCGAGCGCCGATCCGGTGGTCGACCGCCTGGCGGATGACCCGTCTCGGCCGCCCACCGGTCATCTAGCCGCGATCTGAGACGCTGCCGCGCATGCCCGACGTCAGTGTCGTCGCGATCGTCTACAACGACGCCGCGCGACTGCGCACCGCGGTCGAGTCCGCGCTGGCACAGGACATCGCACTCGAGGTCGTGGTCGTGGACGACGGTTCCACCGACGGCACCGCGCAGGTCATCGACGAGCTGGCGCGGGACCCGCGGGTGCGCCCGCTGCGCCTCGCGACCAACAGCGGCGGGTGCTCGCTGCCACGCAACACCGGCCTCGATGCCGCGCGCGGCGAGTGGGTGACGTTCCTCGACAGCGACGACGAGCTGGAGCCTGGTGCCCTTGCCGCGATGCTCGCCGCAGCGAGTCCGGAGGTGGATGTCGTCTGCGGTCTGGTCCGGCGCCACTACGACGACGGCACCGTGCACGCGTGGAAGCCCGACCTGCACACCCGACACCGGCGGGTGACGGCGAGCGAGCTGCCACGACTGCTGCACGACACGATCGCCCCCGGCAAGCTCTACCGGCGGAGCAGGCTGGTCGAGTACGGCGTCACCTTCCCGCTCGGCGTGCTGTTCGAGGACTACCGCTTCTCCGCCCTCGCCTACGCCCACGCCCGGTTGGTCGCCCTCATCCCCGAGCCGGTCTACCGGTGGAACGTGTCCCTCGATGCCGAGCAAGCCTCGATCACGCGGCGGCTGCACGACGTCGAGTCCTTCGCCGACCGCCTCGGTGGACACCGCTTGGCCGTGGACGCGCTCCGCAGCGAGGGATTCCAGGACCTGGCCGACGAGCTGGACCACAAGTTCGTCAGCCACGACCTCCGGCTCTACCTCAGGCACCTGCACACCCGCGACCGGGCCTACCTCGAGCGCTTCCGCGAGCTCGCGCTGCCCTTTCTCGACGGGCTGGCCCCTTCGGTTCTCGCCCGGCTCGGGCGCACCGACGTGCTCGCCGTGCACGGGCTGCGCGCCGACGACTTCGCCCTGGTGTCCCTGGCGGCCCGGATCCACTACCGCGGGCACCCCAGGGGGGCTGCCACCCCCGGAGCACGTCCGGCCCCCGCGCTGCTGCGGCGGCCGGCGATCTGGCTGGCCGCGGCGCTCGCGGCCGCCAGGGCGGGCCGCGGCTGAGCCGTGCCGGGTGCTGCCCCTTCGCGGGGATCCGCGCGGCGGCACGATAAAGTCACCCGGATCCCTGGATCGCCCGGATTTCGGCGTGGCAGCACGCTCGCAGCGGGCAAGACGTCGGCGCAGGCGCAGAGGAAAGTGACCCGGACGTGAGCAGCAGCCGACGGCCGCGCAGCGCCGCACAGCTCCTTCGCTCGGCCTATATCCGGATGCCCTACCGCTGGCAGGAACGTGCGGCGGGCCTGGTGCGCGCCGGGCGCCGGATCAAGGCGGGACGGGTCAGCCGCCGCAAGCTGGCAGCGCTGGGCGCCAGCACGGGGCTGAGCGGCGTACTCCTGATCGTGGGCCCGGTCCTGCTGCTGACCGGAGCCAACCGGGCGTTGACGGCCGCCGTCTGGCTCGCAACCGTGGCGCTCAGCCTGGTCGCGGCCCACCTGTGGGAGTGGATCGCGCGCCCCTCCAGCCTCGACAAGGGCTCGTCATGGGTGCTGCACCGAGCCCCGAGCGCCGAGGAGGTCAAGGACCACAGCCAGCGGTTCGCGGAGGCGGCCCGCGTCATCCACGCGGCCGCCGAGTCGGTCCCGGAGCTGGGGCTCGACCGGATCCTGCCTCCGACTGCCGGGACCCCCTGGGTCGCGATCGTCGTACCCGCTTTCAACGAGAGCCGCTTCCTCGCCGACTGCCTGCGCTCCATCCAGCAGCAGACGTTCGGTGACTGGGAGTGCGTGATCGTCGATGACGCATCGACCGACACCACCGCCGACATCGCGCTGCGCTTCGTGGAGCGCGACGACCGGTTCTCGCTCGTGCAGCATGCGTTCAACCAGGGACTGGCCGCGGCGCGCAACACCGGTCTGGCACACGTGCGCGCACCGCTGGTGACGTTCATCGACGGCGACGACCTGATGACCTCCCGGAGCCTGGCCGACCGGGTCGAGGCTTTTCAGCGCCACGCAGCCAACGACCTCGCCGGTGTGTTCTGCGGGGTGATGACCGCGCCAGAGGAGGTGACCCTCGACGGGCTCGACGCGGCCTACGAGATGTCCCCCAGCCACCGGCAGATGGTGGACATCGCCACCAGTGAGGGAGTCTGCCCCTTCGCGGTCCACCAACCGCTCACACGCACCGACCTCGTGCGCCACATCGGAGCGTTCGACGAGACGTTCCGCCACGGGGCCGAGGACTACGACTTCTGGGTACGGGTGCTCCGCGCCGGCTACCACTTCCAGCCGTCGGACGCCATGACGGTGGTCTACCGCCAGCGTCGTGGCTCGATGGTGCGGGAGAAGATCACCGAGCACTACGAGGCCTGCCAGCGCATCCTCGACAAGCTCGACCAGCCGTGGACAGACGCGCCGCCGCGGGCTGCGCACGGCCCGCTGCCCGTCACCGAGCCGCTGGGCGTCTTCCAGCGCCGACTCATCCTGGCCGAGCGGGCGATCCGGTGGACCGGCCTCGCCGTGGCCACCGGCAACCCCGAGGCCGCGCTCGCCCTGCTGCGACAGATGCAGCCCCATGTCCCGGCCTTCGCGATGCGCCACTTCGACATCGAGCGCACCATCCGCAAGGGGGTCAAGCGGGCTTGGGGCGCGGCGGACGACTCGTTCATCTCCGGCTACCTGCCCCAGATCGCCTCCCTCGCGCAGGACGTCACGCGGTTCCTCGCCTTCCAGGGCCAGTCCACCAACATCGTCGCGCCGGTGAGCGCGCTGACCGAGACGCTTCCGGGTGAGGGCGTGCTGCTGTGCCCCGCCTCGTTGCCGCAGGCCACTGCCATGGCCGACCTGGTCCAGCGGTCCCCGGGATTGCGAGGGGCCCGATTCGTCACCCTCGACGACATCGCCGGAGACCAGGGCGCCCATCAGCAGCTGGTGGCGCCCGGTGTTGCGCCCCTGCGCCTGCGCGCCGCGGTCAACACCGACGACACGGCGACCACTCTCGTCGTGGCCGACCCGGCGACCGTGTTCACCGTCAGCCTGGCCGAGCGGGCGGCAGCAAAGGGGATGCGGGTCCTGCGCCTCACCCACGAGGGCCCCGACTCCCTCGTGGAGGAGTCCGCTTCGAGTGTCCGCGGCTGGCCGGCCATCACCCCTGCCGAGCTTGCCGAGCTCAGGCCCGACCCCGATCAGCCGTACATCCCGGTGGGCAATCTGGCCGGCCTGGTCCGGGCCACGCTCTCGCAGAAGCAGGTCATGGCGCTGAGCAAGGAGGAGCGCCGTGAGCTGCCCTTCGACGCCGACAAGATGCGCGCGTTCAAGGATGCCTTCAAGGGCGAGCGCTGCGTCATCATCGGCAACGGCCCGTCGCTGAACAAGCTCGACCTGAGCGCGATGCGCGACACACCGACCTTCGCCGTGAACGGCATCTTTTACGCCGCCGAGTCGATGGGGTTCGACCCCACCTTCTACGTGGTCGAGGACACGGCTGTGATGGCCGACAACACCGAGCAGATCCGGGCCTACCGGGCGAAGCACAAGCTCTTCCCGGCGGAGTATCGCCAGTATGTCGGCGAGTCCGAGGAGGTCACGTACTTCCGGATGAACCGCGGCTTCTACTCCGAGGCCTCGCCGCACTACAGCGTGCCGCGGTTCTCCACCGATGCGGCCAAGCGCGTCTACTGCGGACAGTCCGTGACGATCATCAACCTGCAACTGGCCTACCACTTCGGGTTCAGCGAGGTCGCGCTGATCGGGATGGACTTCAGCTACAACATCCCGTCGAGCGTCATCAAGGAGGGGATGGTCTTCACCTCGACGGAGGCGGACGAGAACCACTTCCACCCCGACTACTTCGGCCCCGGCAAGAAGTGGAAGGACCCCAAGCTCGACCGCGTGCTCATCAACTACGAGCAGGCGAAGCTGTTCTACGAGGCTGACGGGCGGCGGATCGTGAACGCGACTGCCGGCGGCAACCTGCATGTGTTCGACCGGGTGGACTACGACAGGTGGCTTGGATGAGCGACGACATGACCGTCGGCATGGTGATCCGCACCCTCAACGAGGAGCGGCACATCGGCCGGCTGCTGGCCGGGCTGCAGCGCCAGACGCGGCGGCCCGACCAGATCGTGGTCGTCGACTCAGGCTCGAGTGACGCCACCGTGGACATCGCGCTGCACTACGGCTGCGAGGTCGTGCACATCGCTCCGAAGGACTTCTCGTTCGGCAGGGCGCTCAACGTCGGCTGCCGGGCTGCGAAGACCGACGTCATGGTCTTCGTGTCCGCGCACGTCTACCCGTTGTTCGACACCTACCTCGAGCTCCTGGCGAAGCCCTTTGAGGACCCTCAGGTGGCGCTGAGCTACGGCCGGCAGGTCGGTGACCACCGCACCAAGTACTCCGAGTCGCGCGTGCTGCTCAAGTGGTTCCCCACCACGTCCAGCGCAGAGCAGGAGAACCCCTTCTGCAACAACGCCAACGCGGCAGTGCGCAGGACGGTCTGGGAGGAGATTCCCTACGACGAGGAGCTCACCGGCCTGGAAGACCTCGACTGGGCGAGCAAGGCCCAGGCGAAGGGCTACAAGGTCGCCTACGTGGCGGAGTCACCCGTGGTTCACGTCCACGAGGAGACATGGTCTCGGATCGTCAACCGCTACCGCCGCGAGGCCATCGCCTACCAGCGCATCATGGGCAACCAGAAGATGTCGCCTGTCGAGGCGCTGCGGCTGTTCGTCGGCAACACGGCCAGCGACTTCGTGCACGCCGCGCGCGAGGGAGTGCTGGCGTCCAATGTCGTCTCCATCCCGGCGTTCCGGGCTGCGCAGTTCTACGGCGCGTTCCAGGGCTTCGCGAACACCGAGGAGCCCTCGGAGCAGCTCAAGCGCCGCTTCTACTACCCGCTCGAGATGAAGCCCCAGATCGAGGCACAGGCCCCCGGGCGGCCGATCGACTACCTCGACGACGAGACCTCGCAGTGACGACTGTCACCGCCATGGTGCCGATGCGGCACTCGAGCGAGCGGGTGCCCGGCAAGAACTACCGGCCGCTCGGGGGCGTCCCGCTCTACCACCACGTCGTACGCGCACTGCTCGACGTACCCGAGATCACGACCGTCGTCATCGACACCGACAGCCCCACGATCTTCGAGGACGCTGCGAAGGCCTTCCCTGAGGTGGTGCTGCTCGAGCGGCCCGAGCACCTGCGCGCGGGTGAGATCCCGATGAACGACGTGCTGCTGCACACCACCAGCCAGGTCCCCAGCGACCTCTACCTGCAGACCCACTCGACCAATCCCTTCCTGAGGGCGGAGACGATCCAGCGCGGGCTGCGGCTGCTGCTCGACGCCGGTGACACCTACGACTCGCTGTTCGGAGTCAGCCGCATCCAGGCCCGCTTGTGGGACAAGAACACCGAGCCGGTCAACCACGACCCCAAGGTGCTGCTGCGCACCCAGGACCTCGACCCGATCTACCTCGAGAACTCCTGCATCTACGTCTTCTCACCGGACACGCTGCGGACCTACGGCAACCGGATCGGCGCCAGGCCGCTGATGTTCGAGATCCCGCCGGATGAGGCCGTGGACATCGACGAGGAGTCAGACTTCACGCTCGCGGAGCAGCTCTGGGACATCCGGAACCGCGGGTGACGGACTTCGAAGGGCAAGCACCGCTGCGGGTCCTGGTCTCGTGCGTGCAGATGCAGAACGAGCTGGACACCTATCGGGCTGATCTCGAATCACGCGGCATCGAGCTGGTGGTCCCCGAGATCACCCACCAGCAGCTCAACGAGGACGAGCTGCTCGAGATCATGCCCGAGATCGACGGGGTCATCGCGGGTGACGACCAGTTCACCGGAGCGGTTCTCCAGGCCAGCAAGCGACTGCGCATCCTCTCCAAGTGGGGGGTGGGCACGGACGCCATCGACAAGGAGGCCGCCGCGCGGGAAGGCATCCCGGTGACGAACACACCCGGGATGTTCGGTGCCGACGTGGCCGAGGTCGTCCTGTCCTACATGCTCATGCTCGCGCGCGGCATGCACGTCGTCGACCGTGCCGTGAGGGATGGGCACTGGCTCAAGCTCGAGGGCGAGACACTGGCGGGCAAGACTGCCGGCGTCGTGGGGCTCGGCTCCATCGGGCTCGGGGTCTGCCAGCGGGCCAAGGCCTTCGACATGACGGTGATCGGCTCCGATCCGTGGCCCGAGAGCCAGGAGCGGGCCCGGGCCATGGCGGTCGAGGTCGTCGAGCTCGACG
>JAVEEJ010000090.1 GCA_030840515.1 Frankiaceae bacterium
CCGGTGGCGCCGACGTACTGGCTCGAGACCCACCCGCCCGCCACCGACACGAGGAAGCCCGTCAGCAGGCCCGCGACCACGCGGGCCCGGGTCGGCCAGGGCGCCTTGACGGACCGGCGGGCTGCGAGGCAGGCCTCGCAGCCGAGAGCCCGGTGCTCGGCAGCCTCGGCCCCGCACCGCGGGCGAGCGCACACGGGACACGCGTCGACAGCCGGCCGTGACAGGTGCGTGGCACAGCGCTCCTGGCTCGGCATGACGCGAAGCCTGCCACGAGGCCGCCGGCACTCCGCGCGGGAACACAGCGACCCTAGGATCGGTTCCCCGAGCACCAGGCGAGGAGAGGACCCACGTGGACGACGTCAGGGACGTCATCATCGTCGGCAGCGGACCGGCCGGGTACACGGCGGCGCTCTACACCGCCCGCGCCAACCTGCGCCCTCTGGTGTTCGAAGGCTCCGTCTCGGCAGGCGGCGCGCTGATGCAGACCACCGAGGTCGAGAACTTCCCCGGCTTCCCGGCCGGCATCATGGGGCCGGACCTGATGGTGGCCATGCGCGAGCAGGCGGCGCGCTTCGGGGCTGAGCTGGTCGCCGACGACGTGACCGAGCTGGACCTCACGGGCGCCATCAAGACGGTCACCGCGTCAGGGACGGTCTACCGCGCCAAGTCGGTGATCCTGGCCATGGGATCGAAGTACCGCTACCTCGACCTGGAGAACGAGCAGCGCCTCATCGGGCACGGAGTGTCGGCGTGCGCCACCTGTGACGGGTTCTTCTTCCGGGACCAGGACATCGCTGTGGTCGGAGGCGGCGACTCCGCACTCGAGGAGGCCACCTTCCTCACCCGGTTCGCCCGCTCGGTCACCGTGCTGCACCGCCGTGACCAGCTCCGTGCCAGCAAGATCATGGCCGACCGCGCCATGGCGAACGAGAAGATCCGCTTCCACTGGAACACCGAGGTCGTCGACGTGCTCGGCGACCAGAGCGTCACCGGGGTGAAGCTGCGCAGCACGGTGGATGCCAGCGAGGACCAGCTCGACGTGACCGGCCTGTTCGTCGCCATCGGCCACGACCCCCGCAGTGACCTGGTGCGCGGTCAGGTCGAGCTCGATGCCGCGGGCTACGTCCTCGTGGACGGCAAGTCGACGCGGACCAACCTGCCCGGTGTGTTCGCCTGCGGAGACCTCGTGGACCACACCTACCGTCAGGCCATCACCGCGGCCGGGACCGGATGCGCCGCCGCGCTCGACGCGGAGCGCTTCATCGCGGCGCTCACCGACGCCCCGCTGGACGCGGCTGTCGAGGCCGCCTCACTGACCGCCGCCCTCAACGTCTGATCCGCCCACCCAACCAAGGAGTTCTCACCATGGCATCACCCGCCGTCACCGACGACAGCTTCGCCGCCGACGTCCTCGCGAGCGACAAGCCCGTGCTCGTCGACTTCTGGGCGGAGTGGTGCGGTCCGTGCCGCATGGTGTCCCCGGTCCTCGACGAGATCGCGGCCGAGCACGGGGACAAGATCCGGGTCGTCAAGCTCAACATCGACGAGAACCCGAAGACGGCGCAGCACTACTCGATCATGTCGATCCCGACGATGTCGGTGTTCCAGGGTGGACAGGTCGTGAAGAGCATCGTCGGTGCCAAGAGCAAGGCGGCCCTGCTCAAGGACCTCGAGGGGATCATCTAGCCCGCTGACCCACAGCTCAGCACGGCCGGCCGGGTGGTCACCCGGCCGGCCGCGTTCATGCTCAGCCACCTGCGGGGATGACGACGGAGGGCTCACGTCGTAGCGTGCTGCCTTCCGCCCGCCGTACTCGTCCCCCCTTGGAGCGCCCGTGCAGCCCGTGCGTCCCGGTGACCGTGGCCCGGTGGTCGCCGACGTGCGCAGCAAGCTCACCCTCCTGGGGCTGCTTCCGGACCAGGTCTGCGACGAGTACGACGACGCGGTGGACCGGGCCGTCCGCGGCTTCCAGCAGCTGCGCGCGCTCACCGTCGACGGGATCGTCGGGGCCGAGACCTACCGCGCGCTGGAGGAGGCGCGCTGGCGCCTCGGCGATCGGGTGCTGTCCTTCATGGTCAGCCACCCGCTGATCGGTGACGACGTCTCGGCCCTCCAGCAGCGGCTGCTGGACATGGGCTTCGACTGCGGGCGCCGCGACGGCATCTTCGGCGCGCGCACGGAGGCGGCGCTGCGCGAGTTCCAGCGCAACGTCGGGCTCAGCGGTGACGGCACCTGCGGCCCGCGCACCCTGGAGATGCTGGCGCGGCTCGCCCGCACCGTGACCGGTGGCCGGCCGGAGGCGCTGCGCGAGAACGAGCGGCTCCTCGGGGGCAGCCGCACGCCGCGCGGCAAGCTCGTCATCGTCGATCCAGGGCACGGCGGGCAGGACCTGGGCGTCGTTGCGCACGGCATGCGCGAGGTCGACCTCACCTACGACCTCGCGACCCGGATCGAGGGTCGCCTGGCCGCTGCTGGTGTCGAGGCGTTCCTCACCCGAGGACCGGACGGAGACGTCGACGACCTCGACCGCGCCACCTTCGCCAATGCGGCCGAGGCGGACCTGGTCATCTCGGTGCACGTCGACGGCCACCGCAACCCCGAGTGCCACGGAATCGCGGCGTTCTACTACGGCGTGCCGGACGGCACCTACTCCCCCTCGGGAGAGCGGCTCGCTGAGCTGGTGCACGCCGAGCTGGTGGCCCGCACCGGGCTCCTCGGTTGCCGCGCGCACCCACGCACCTGGGACCTGCTCCGCCGTACTCGCATGCCAACGGTCCGCGTCGAGGTCGGCTACCTGACCAACCCGGGTGACGCCGAGCGGCTGGCCGAGTCGGAGCTGCGCGATGCGGTTGCCGACGGCGTCGTCGCAGCGGTGCAGCGGTTCTACGCCGCCGAGCAGCAGGAGCCGGCGGCCTGACCGCTCACGCGGGGCGCAGCGCGCCTTCGGGTGTCACCGAGGAGAGCAGCCGCTCGAGCGCCACCTCCATGTCCTCCCGCCAGGACACGGTCGCCTTGAGGTCCAGGCGCAGCCGCGGCCAGCGGGGGTGGGGCCGGACGGTCTTGAAGCCGACGGCCAGCAGCGCGTCGGCGGGTACGACGCAGTCGGCGCGCTCCCACTTGTTGTCCGCGAAGGCCTCCATCGCCTTGACCCCGCGCCGCACCAGGTCTTTCGCGGCGCCCTGGACGAGCATCCGGGCGAGCCCGCCGCCGGTGAACTCGGGGAGCACCTGGCCGGTCATGAGCAGCACCGCGTCGGGGCTGACCGGGCTCGTTGGGAAGGCGACGCTGCGCGGGACGTAGGCCGGAGGGGCGTAGAGAAGGAAGCCGGCAGGCACGCCGTCGACATAGGCGATCTTGCCGCAGGAGCCCCACTCGAGCAGCGTCGCCGAGATCCAGGCCTCCTTCTCCAGCTCGGGGAAGCCGGCCTCCTCGCAGCGCTGCTTGCTCACCGGGTCGAGCTCCCAGAAGACACACCGCCGGCAGCGACTGGGGAGGTCATCGACGTTGTCGAGGGTGATGCTGGTGACCCGCCGGCTCATGGCTTCGCTCCGCGGCGACGCACCAGGCCAGCGAGGAAGCCGCCGAGCGCGCCGAGGCCGAGCCACCGCAGCAGGGCGGGGGTGCGCATGAGGGCTCCGGGCGGGATGAGGGGGAAGCGCCGGCTGGGCCGATGCTAGACCGCGGCACGCCTCGGCGAGAAGAGCAGACGGGCCCGGGCGAGCAGTGCCGCGAGCCGGGACGGCTCGCCGTAGCGGACCCGCGGGGGGATGAGGAACAGCGCGAGGCCGAGCAGCAGCAGCGAGATGACGCTGTCGAGCCACCAGTGATTGGCGGTCACGGTGACGACCGCCAAGGTGAGTGTCGGGTGCAGCAGCATGAGCCAGCGCCAGCGCGAGTGGAGCGTCGTGATGACCACGACCGCGATGAGCATCGCCCAGCCCACGTGCAGGCTCGGCATCGCGGCGTACTGGTTGGCGATCGCCGCCGCGTGCGCGCCGTAAGCCGAGGGGCCGATCGTGTTCATGGTGTCGACGAAGCCGAGCTGTGGCAGGAGGCGCGGCGGGGCGAGCGGCACCAGCAGGTGCACCGCCAGAGCGAGCGCGGTGATCGTGGCGATCAGCGAGCGGGCCCACAGGTACTCACCGCGGGTCCGGAAGAACCAGGCCCAGACCAGGAAGCCGATCGTCAGCGGGAAGTGCACCGCGACGTAGAACTCGTTGGCCGCCTTGAGCACGTCCGGCGAGCCGAGCAGCCATGACTGGACCGTTGCCTCGCTCGGCAGCCGCAACCACTCCTCGATGCGCACCAGGTGCGCGGCGTTGGCGAACGCGTCGGTCACGCGGTCAGCGACCAGCTGACGTCCGGCCTTGTAACCCAGGAAAAGGGCGGTGATGACGAGGACCTCGCGCACCAGGTCGCGCCAGGACATCCGGCCGCGAGCGCGCGCGGACGGTCGGGGGCGCGACAGCTCCGTGGTGGTCAGCCCGCACACCCCCTCGCCGGGCGCAGCTCGCCCAGACCGCTTGGGTTGAACGCCAGCACCGATCCACTGTAATCCCGGTCAGGGTCAGCGAACACCCGCCGAAGGGACCATCAGGCTCGCCCGATCAGGTCCCGCAAGGCGGTCGTGTCGCAACCGCGTCGTCTGTGTGCAGATGAGTGGAGACGAGGGGAATCGAACCCCTAACCCCCG
>JAVEEJ010000112.1 GCA_030840515.1 Frankiaceae bacterium
GGGCGGCCGCCGTCCGCGGACACCGTCACGATGCGGTCGCCACCGGACCGTGCCCCGGTGGTCGTGAGCTTCGGTACGACGGCAACCTGCCGCTGCGCACTTACCACCCCCTGCGCCGTCACCAGGCGAAGGCGGACGTTCGTCGTCAACGGCGGGATCGTCAGCGCCACCGACCCGTCGGAGCCCGTCTGTCCGCTCGCCACCCGTCGCCAGGTCGACTGACCGGCCACCAGCTCGGCGGCGTACACGACGCGTCCCGGCACCCCTTCGGTGCCGCGGGTGAGACGGCCGGACAGGAGTACCTGGCCGTGGACAGCGACGACGCGGCGCGACACGGCCGCGCTCAGCGATGGCTTCGCCGGGGCGGCCGTCGGTGAGGCGCTTGCGGTCGTCTGCGGGTGCGCACTGCTGCGCGGCGGCGAGACCACGGCCGTCGCCGGCGTACGTCGTGGCCGTGGGATCGGGGCCGCGCTCGGACGCCGTGGGGCCGGCGACGCCAGACGCTCGCGATGGCGCTCGATGGCGGCGGCCAGTCGACGCTGATGCCGCACGTGTGCGCTGGGCGGTGCGGGGATCGGAAGCGGGTCGAGCGCGGAGTGCACGACGTCCTGCACCGGATCGGGGAGTGCGTCTGTCGTGTAGGCCGCGGCGACCCCGCCGGTCAATGCCAGACCCAGTACGACACTCGCGCCGCCGACGCTCGCGCGCTTGAGGGCGCGCCGCCGCCGTGCTGCCCGACCGGTGCTGCGGAACAGCTCGAGGGCAGCGTCCTCACCGGCCAGCTCGTGCTCCTGTGCCGGTGCGCGAAGCGCGGTGACGAACGGGTCGTTCTGGAAGGGCATCAGGTCGTCGTCGCTCATGGCGCGTCCACCTCTACTGGCACCGGGCTGAGGCCGGGGCACTGCGCGAGCGTCCGCAGTGCGCGATGCACGCCGACGCGCACCGCGCCTGGAGTGCTGCCGACGATCGCCGCCACCGTGCTGACATCGAGATCCGCGAGGACGCGCAGTGCGACCAGCTCCGCCTGTGCAGGGGGCAACCGGCGCAGCGCGGCGAGCGCGTCGTCGGTCGACATGCGGTCCATCACGTGCTCCTCTGCTGAGCGTTCGCTGCGTCTGTCGTCGAGTGAGCCGGCGTCGCCGACGAGCGCCACCGGCCGCCGGGCCCGGCGCCGGCCGGCGTCGATGGCGCGGTGCCGGGCGATCGTGAACAGCCAGCGCCGGAAGTCGGTCGCGTCCCCCTTGAAGCCGGGCAGGTCGCGGACCACCTGGAGCCAGGTGTCGCTCGCGACGTCCTCGGGTCCGTCGCCGCCGTACACCCGAAGGAAGCGCAGCAGCATCGGCTGCAGCGTCCGCCACAGCTGCCGGAAGCCGACCTCGTCGCCGGCCCGGGCGCGGCGCAGGGCGGTGTCGAGGTCGCCCTCAGGCACCGCCTGCTCCGCCCCCGACCGCTGGGTCGGCGTCTGGTCCGGCACGTCACCTCGTCTGTCCGGTTGCTTGCCAGTGTGACCGAGATCAGCCGATGGTGGCGGTCGCGGTGTCGCTCGGCGTCGGCCGCGGTGCCGGCCGTGAGCGCTCGATGGCGAACGGGTTGCTGGTCGGGTTGCTGCGGTGCTTTCCCAGCTTGATCTGACGCGGGCTCGCAACGGCATCGTTGATCCGGATCTTGACGCGCATGAGCCGCGAGCAGTCGGCCGAGAAGTTGATGCCGTCGATGTAGCCGTAGTTGGTGAACCGGAACGTCATCGTCTTGTGGTCGGCGCTCAGCGTCAGCGAGTCAGCCTTCTCGAACCGCACCTTGGTGATGTGGCTGAAGCCGGTCGATGCCGACAGCCGCCCGGCGATGACGACCCGCTTCGACCCCGGGTGCGTCGCCCGCAGCGAGTAGCCGTTGCTGCCGTGCCAGAGGTAGACGCCAAGCGCCTGCCCGGGCTTCACATCCGGGCTGCCCATCACGACGTTGGGGAGGACGCCGGTCGAGCAGCCGGGCGAGTCCCCCTCGGCGGCGGCGGTTGCGCTGCCGGCACCGACGCCCAACAGGGCGGCGGTCGTGGCGGCAACGCAGAGGACAGAAATCGAGGTACGGCGGCGGCTGCTCATGAGGCGCTCCTGGTGGCTGCGGGGGTCTGCTGCCAGGAGAGCGATGCGGCCACCCCCGGCGTTACAGCGGCCTGTGACCAGGCTCACGCCGTACTGCTAGCAAGAGTGCTTGCAATTGCTAGCACCGTCCCCTAGCGTCGTCCTCGAAGCAACCGGGAGGAGGTCACCGTGGCCGGCATCGACGTACGTCACCTCGGTGACTACATCCGGACCCAGCGCCGGGACAGCAACGTCTCTCTGCGCCAGCTGGCAAAGCTCGCCGGTGTCAGCAACCCGTACCTCAGCCAGATCGAGCGCGGGCTGCGGAAGCCGAGTGCCGAGATCCTGCAGCAGATCGCGAAGGCGCTGCGCATCTCCGCCGAGGCGCTGTACGTCCAGGCGGGAATCCTCGAACAGCGTGAGGGCAGTGGCGTCGTCGCCGACGCGGTCCTCGCCGACGAGGTGCTCAACGAGCGGCAGAAGCAGGTGCTGCTCGAGATCTACGACAGCTTCCGCAAGGAGAACGCCGCAACCGCGGCGGCGACCTCAGCCGTCGACGCGCCGACCGGTGGAGCCGAGCCGCTCGCGACCGAGCCGGCACCGGCGAAGGCCGCCGTACGCCGTACGCCGGCCAAGAAGGCCCCTGCACCGAAGAGCACTGCTGCACCGAAGAGCACCGAGAACCCGGCGCCCGCCAAGCGGACCGCCAAGACCGTCACCCACAAGACCGCCTCTGGAGGCACCGCATGACCGTCACCACCGACGTCAAGAAGACCGGCAGCACCATCACCGGCCGCTTCACCCTCAA
>JAVEEJ010000143.1 GCA_030840515.1 Frankiaceae bacterium
GGTCACGGTCACCGTCGCTGAGCCGCCCGCTGGCACGGTGACCGAGCTCGGCGAGACGGTGAAGCTGACTCCGCCACCTCCGCTGCTGACCGACACCGGGTAGTTCCCGCCCGCGCCGGTGAGGTCGCTGACCACCACCGTGAAGGCGTGCGACTGACCCGAACCCACGGGGAACGAGCCGAAGCTCACGCTGACCGGTGCGACGCCGATGGCGGCATTGGTCGCGGAGAGCACGTTCTCCAGTCCGGCCCCCACGATGTTCACGTCGGTCACCTTGATGAGGCCTGTGCTCGAGTCCGTGAGCACCCCAGAGGTCGCGGTGTTCACGATCGCCGACCGGACCTCAGCGGCGCTCCAACTCGGGTGCTGGCCTCGCACGACCGCCGCAGAGCCCGCGAGGTGCGGGGTTGCCATCGACGTGCCCTGGAAGAACGCGAAGCAGGGGGCGTGGTCACAGAACTGGTGGGGGATGCTCGAGAGCACGTTCACACCTGGTGCAACCACATCCGGCTTCACGCGGTAGTCCACATCCGACGGCCCCTGGCTGGAGAAGCCGGCCATGATGTTGTCGTTTGCGGTCCGGAAGTAGGTCTGCGTCGAGCTGATCGTCGTCGATGTGCCACTACCCGTGGCAGCCAGCGCCTCTCCGGCCGCCTTGCCCAGCGAGTACGCCGGGATCGTCGGCTGGTTGGGTGCACCGTTGCTGCCCATCGCGGTCGGGTCACCGGCGACGTTGTTCACGACCAGCGCTGCCACCGCGCCCGCGGCCTGCGCGTTGCCGATCTTCACCGAGAAGTCGCAGGTGCCGCGGTTGATGAGCGCGATCTTCCCACTGAGCGAACCGGCGGGGAGCGCGGCGCACGCCTTGCTCAGGCCACTCGCCCCATCGCCCGTCGTGACGCCCAGGGGTGCTGTCAGGTTGCTGGTCACCGTGGCGAAGTCGCCCACAGCGGCGCCTGCCGAGGTTGTGGCCGTGGTGACCGGTGCGCCGACGAAGTGCCCGACCGTGCTGGCACCCGCAGTGAGGGCACGGGCGGCCGAGCCGGGGGACTCCACCGTGTAGTGCCCGGGGCCGGAGTTGCCGGAGGCAACCGCCACGACCATGTTGCCCGCGTCGAGGTCGTCGACCGCGTGCGTGAGCAGGTCCTGGAAGCCATGCGCGCCGCCACCGAGGGACATGTTGGCGACGTCCATGCCGTCGGCGTAAGCCGCGTCGAGCGCGTTGAGGATGTCCTCACTGCGTGCGTCGGCGACCTCACCCGGGAAGATGTTGTAGTTGCCGAGCTGGGCCGCGGGAGCGACGCCAGACATCGCGTAGGGGACAGCGACGCCGTCGACGTTGGTGGGTGTCTGGTAGTCACACGCCACCGTGCCGGCCACGTGGGTGCCGTGCTCCTGCACCGCCTCGGCGCTGTAGCCGCCCTGGTTGACCTTGTTGTTGAAGATGCGCGCTGCGATCACCTTGTTGTTGGTGAAGCGGCGGTCGCCCAGCTGCGTTGTGGTCGGGAAGCCTGCTTCGCTGAAGCACGGGTGTGTGATGTCGATGCCGGTGTCGACGATGGCCACCTTCACGCCGCGCCCCGCGTTCGCCGCGCCTCCGCTCTGCGCCCAGGCCTCTTCGGCCTTGATGATCGACAGGTCAGGGTCGGCGATGGTCGGCCGGTAGAGACCCTGGTACTCGACCGCCTTGACGTTCGGCGCGCTGCGCAGCGAGGCGAGCGAGGTGCCGTTGAGCCGCACCGCGACGGCGTTGAGCGAGATGTCGTACTCGCCGGTCACCTTGGCCTTGGGCGCGTTCGCCTGCAGCCACTTCTTGAAGTCGTTGCGCTGCGCCGAGAGCTGGGCGCGCTGAGACTTCGTGGCGGCGCTCGTGAAGTCCACCTTCTTGCCCTTGGCCGGCCTGCTCTTGGCCGAGGTCGTCAACGGGTCCAGGACGAGCTGGACCAGCGCCGAACCGCTGTCCACCGTCGCCGAGCCGGCGCTGTCGGTGTTGGGATTCGTGGCGGCGCTTGCAGGGCCGGCCGGGGTGAAGGCGAGAACGGTGGCTGCCAGCGTCGCGGAGACGCTGATCAGGACCGAGGCGTGACGTCGTTGCATCGTTCCTCCGAGGAGAGGGTGGGTTACGACGTGACGCTATGCGTCCGGACGCAGTAGCGGAAGTAGTGCGAAGGGCCTAATTTCCCCCGCTAGGCAACACTTTCTGTCACGGGATATGGCGGCGCGCCGGACAAACTACGGCACGAGCCCCAGGTCGCCCTCGAATGCACCGTCCTCCAGTCGCTCCTTCACCGTGGTGAGGAAGCGCGCGGCATCAGCGCCGTCGACGAGGCGGTGGTCGTAGGTCAGCGCGAGATAGACCATCGAGCGAACAGCGATCGACTCACCGCCGAACTCGTCCTCCACCACGACCGCGCGCTTCACCACACTGCCGGTGCCGAGGATGCCGACCTGCGGCTGGTTGATGATGGGGGTGTCGAACAGCGCGCCACGGCTGCCCGTGTTGGTCAGCGTGAACGTCCCGCCGCCCAGCTCATCGGGCGTGATCTTGTTGTTGCGGGTGCGGTCGGCGAGATCGGCGATCTTGCGCGCCAGCCCGCCGATGTTGAGATCTCCGGCCTCGTGGATGACGGGCACGAGCAGTCCGCGCTCGGTGTCGACGGCCACGCCGAGGTGCACACCCTCGTGATAGACGACGTTGTCGCCGTCGATGCTCGCGTTGACCTTGGGGTGGGCCTTCAACGCGTCGATGGTCGCGAGTACGAAGAACGGCAGGAACGACAGCTTGACGCCCTCGCGCTCCTCGAACTGCCGCTTTGCGCGGTCACGCAGCCGCGCGATCGCGGTGACGTCGGCCTCCAGGACGGTCGTGAGCTGAGCTGAGGTCTGCAACGACTGCACCATGCGCGTCGCGATGACCTTGCGCAGCCGCGACATCGGCTCGGTGGTGCCGCGAGCCGCCATCGCGGGCGCTGCGGGTGATGCCGTGCCCGAGGCGGGTTGGGCCGAGGCAGCGTCCGGCGCCGGCGCCGGCTTGGCGGCTGCGTTGAGCACGTCCTGCTTGCGGATCCGGCCGCCGACACCCGTCCCGGTGACGGCGTCGAGGTCGACGCCGTGCTCCGCAGCGAGACGGCGAACGAGCGGGGTCGCGTACGGCGACTCCCCGTGCCCGTTACTCGCGCTCGCTCCAGCCGCGGGCGGGGCGGGAGGGGGCGTCGCGGCTTTCTCCGTGACGACTGCCCCGCTGGGCGGGGCAGTGTCGGTGCCGGCCGGTGCAGGTGCGGCCGGTGCAGGTGCGGCAGCCGCTGGCGCGGCGGGCGGCGCGGCCGGCGCTGGTGGGGCGGGCGCTGGTGCTGGTGCGGCGGGCGCTGGTGCGGCGGGCGCGGCTGCTGCCTCGGCAGGTGCAGCTGCCCCGCTGGGAGGGGCAGTCGTCACGGAGCCGGCGGCGGCGCCGATCACCGCGAGCCGACTCCCGACCGGGACGGTGCTGTCCTCCGGCACGTCGATGCTCAGCAGCACCCCCGCGACGGGCGAGGGGATCTCGGTGTCGACCTTGTCGGTGGACACCTCCAGCAGCGGCTCGTCGGCAGCAACGGTGTCGCCGACCTGCTTGAGCCAGCGCGTCACTGTGCCCTCGGTGACGGACTCCCCGAGCGCGGGGAGGGTGACCGGCGTGCCCTCGGCGGTGCCTGCGCCGCCGGGCTCGCTGGCCGGCGCTGCGGAGTTGGAGGGCTGCGCGGGCGCCTCGACTGCGGCCTCGGGAGCGGGTGCGGCGGCCTCGGGCGCGGGTGGCGCCTCCTGCGGAGCTGCCTGCGGAGCGGCTGCCTCGGGCGCGGGTGGCGCCTCCTGCGGAGCTGCCTGCGGAGCTGCCTGCGGAGCGGCTGCCTCGGGCGCCGGTGCTGTGGCAGCCGCGGCCTCGCCACCGCTCGCCGTACCCGCTTCGTCGATCACTGCCAGCTGCGCGCCGACCTGCGCGACCTCGTCCTCGTTCACGGAGATGGCGCTCAGGACACCGGAGGCCGGCGCCGGGATCTCGGTGTCGACCTTGTCCGTCGAGACCTCCAGCAGCGGCTCGTCGGCCTGCACCGAGTCACCGACCGCTTTCAGCCAGCGGGTGACGGTGCCCTCGGTGACGCTCTCACCGAGCTGCGGCATGGTGACGGATGTCGGCATGCGTTGACCTCTCAGCCGTGGGCGTGCAGGGGCTTGCCGGCGAGGGCCAGATGGGCCTCGCCGATCGCCTCGGACTGTGTCGGGTGCGGGTGGATGAGCTGCGCCACCTCTGCGGGCAGCGCCTCCCAGTTGTAGATGAGCTGGGCCTCGGCGAGCAGCTCACCGACGCGGCTGCCCACCATGTGAACGCCGACGACGGGGCCGTCCTTCTCCTGGATGAGCTTGACCGCGCCGGCGGTCTGCAGGATCTGGCTCTTGCCGTTGCCGGCTAGGTCGTAGGTGAGGGTGGCGACCTTGTCGTCGCCGTACATCTCCTTCGCCTGCGCTTCGGTCAGCCCGACCGAGGCGACCTCGGGCTCGGAGTAGGTGATGCGCGGGACGCCGTAGTAGTCGATCGGCGTGACCGGCAGGCCGGCGAGCCGCTCGGCGACGAGGATGCCCTCGGCGAACCCGACGTGCGCGAGCTGCAGGGTGGGGATGAGGTCGCCGACCGCCGAGATGGTGGGGATGTTCGTCTGGCAGTAGTCGTCGGTGAGCACGAAGCCGCGGTCCATCGTGACGCCGGCCTCCTCATAGCCCAGGCCCTGCGACACCGGTCCGCGCCCAACCGCGACGAG
>JAVEEJ010000146.1 GCA_030840515.1 Frankiaceae bacterium
GTTGCCGCGGAGCGGATCCACGCGGAGCATCCCGGCACCGGCGTACTCGTGCTCTCGCAGGCGGTTGAGCCCTCGTATGCGATGAACCTGCTGGGGGCTGGTGCGCAGGGGGTCGGCTACCTGCTGAAAGACCGCGTGCTGGACCTGGACGAGTTCGTCGACTCCGTACGGCGGGTGGCGGCAGGGGGCACGGCCGTGGACCCTGAGGTGATCAGGCAGCTGATCTCGCGTCAGCGGGGGCAGCACCCGCTCGATGCGCTCTCTGCCCGAGAACGTGAAGTGCTTGCGCTCATGGCGGAAGGGCGCTCCAACCAGTCGATCTTCGAGCGGCTGGTGCTCAGCCCCAAGACGGTCGAGGCGCACGTGCGCAACATCTTCGCCAAGCTCGGTCTGGTGGAGGACGAGGACGACCATCGCCGGGTGCTCGCCGTCCTGACCTACCTGAGCGCCGGGTAGCTCAGTCGTCGCGCCAAGGCTTGCGGCCGCCGGCGCGCCAGGTCTGTGACTCCTTGCCCTCCGCCAGACCGTGCTTGTAGCCGAGGTAGCGCAGCCAGACGTTGAACGGCGCACCGAGGAGTACGACGAGGACAGCGGCCGCCGGCCGGTCGTGCGCGACCAGAAACGGCGTCGAGATCGTCCAGGGTGCGGCCAGCGCGCCTTGAAGGAAGGCCACCGCCATGAGCGGCCGGTTGTCGTACCAGAAACCGGCGTGGCTCAGCGACATCGCGATGAGGGCTACCTCGAGCAGGAACACGGCGACCAGGTGCTTGCGCACCCGGACCAGGGGCGGTCTCGGGGCGACCGCGTCGGGGTCGGGCTCAGACACTCGGGGGTGGCGCGGTGTCTCCGCTCGTGCCGCTCGCGCCGCCGGCGCTAGGCAGCTGCTCACCCGACTCACGGAACGCGAGGAAGGCGAACACTGCCGCGACGATGCTGAGCACCAGCATTGCCCAGGCACCGAACTTCGGACCCACGGAGACGCCGAACGCGCTCTGACGGTCGAGCGTGAGGACACGGATGACAGTGATCAGCGCGGCGAGCGCGGCAGCGGCGAGCGCCACCAGTCGCGGGCCGACCGGGAGTGCCGGCATCGTGCTGAAGACGCGCACGACGACGACGGCGACCGCAACTGCCATGAGCAGGATGGCCAGAACCATGATCCCGTAGTGCCACGCACTCACGGACGCCTTGATTCCCAGGTTGCCTGACCCGCCGCCGCTGATCCCGTAGAACGGGAAGAACGAGAAGAGCAGGAACAGTGCTCCAGCGCCGAGAACGGCGGTGTCGTTCGTCGAGACGGACTTGCCGGCGATCTCAGGCATGGTGAGCTCCCTTGTTGGTATGCGGAGTGTTCACCGGAACCCGACCGTGATCAAGCACCGAGGCACCGTCTCAGGAAGTCAATTTGGAGCAGCAGCAGGTTCTCGGCGACCTCTTCCTGCGGTGTCATGTGGGTGACGCCGGACAATGGCAGCACCTCATGCGGGCGACCTGCGGCCAGCAACGCCGACGACAAGCGCAGCGTGTGCGCCGCAACCACGTTGTCGTCCGCGAGGCCGTGGATGAGCATCAGCGGTCTGCGCAACGACGGCGCGTCGGTGAGCAGTGACTCCTCCGCGTAGCGCGCGGCGTCCCGCCCGTGGGGGTCGGTCCCGAGATAGCGCTCGGTGTAGTGGGTGTCGTAGAGCGTCCAGTCGGTGACGGGTGCACCCGCGATGGCGCAGTGGAACACCTCGGGCCGACGCAACACCGCCAGCGCCGCCAGGTAGCCGCCGTAGGACCAGCCGCGGATCGCCACGCGTTCCAGGTCGAGGTCGGGATGCGCCGCGGCTGCTGCGTGCAAGGCGTCCACCTGGTCGTCCAACACGGCGTCGCCCCAGCGCCCGTGGATGGAGCGCTCCCAGTCCGGTCCGCGTGCGGGGGTGCCGCGGCCGTCGGAGACGAGTACGGCGAAGCCCTGGTCGGCGAACCACTGCGAGGCCAAGAACGCGTTGTGCGCCGACAGCACCCGTTGCGCGTGCGGGCCGCCGTAGGGGTCGACCAGTACGGGCAGCCGGCCGCTGCCTTCCACCCAGCCGGTCGGCAGCAGCAGGGCACTGCGCAGCTGCCGTTCCCCGGCGTTGAGCAGCCGCGGTGCTGCGGCGAGAACGGGCTGCTCGGCGTAGGAGGCGATGGCGCCGACGCGACCACCGTCCTTGAGGACCGTGGTGCTCGAGCCCGGCCCGACCAGTGTCGCGGTGGTGATGGCGACCGTGCCGCCCCCGCCGCGAGCGGTGTGGACACCCTGCTCCGAGGTGAGCCGCCGCGTGCTCGCGCCGTCCCACAGGTAGACGTGCGACTCGGTCGGCTCTTCGGTTCCCGAGAGCAGCACCGACTCGCCGTCCACAGACAGAACTGCCGACACCTGCAGGCCGTCAGGTGTCACCGGCGCGCCGTCGACGTGCAGCCGGTTGGCGCCGAGGTGTGGGAGCACGGAGATGAGCCGGCCGCTGTCGGTGAACGCCGGCGTGCCCTCGACCAGCTCGAGCCAGTGATCGTCCGCGGCCTGTTGGCGAACGCTGGTCGCACCGGACTGGGTGTCGACCGAGAGCCACTGCAGCGACCGCTGGTCGCGGGACTGGACGAGAACGACGAGGCCACCTCGCGTCGACCACGCCACGCCGGCGACGTACTCGTAGCCCTCGCGGTCCCACCGGACCTCGGTGCGCCCGCCGTCCAGTGACAGCAGCCACAACGTCACCTCGGCGTTGGGCGTCCCGGCCGCGGGGTAGCGCTGCTCGCTCGGCGCGCGGTCGGGGTTGGCGGGATCACTGACCCACCACACCTGCACCGGTGTCTCGTCGACGCGCGCCACCAGGAGTCGATCGCTCTCCGGTGACCACCAGTGGCCGCGGAACCGCCCCATCTCCTCGGCCGCGACGAACTCGGCCAGCCCCCAGGTGACGCCGTCCTCGCTGACGAGGTCGCGGTCCCCGTCCCCCGAGCTGAGCCGCAGCGACCCGCTGGAGCAGTAGGCCACGGCCGATCCGTCGGGGGACAGGCGCGGGTCGAACACCGGACCTTGCGCGGCTAGCTCGGTGCAGCTGCCCGCGACCAGGTCGGCGCCGAACAGCCGACCGGCGAGGGCGAAGGTGGCGCGGGTGCCATCAGAGTCGAGCGAGTACGACGTGATCCCGCCGGCTGTCTCCCGGGCGCGCTCCCTCCGGGCTCGCTCCTCCGCGGACAGCTCGCCGTCGTCGCGCCCGAGCAGCCCGGCAGCCTCGGCCACGAGCCGCTCTGTCCCGGTGGCGACGTCGAGCAGCCACAGCGCCGTACTCGCATCCCGGCCTCCGCTCGACCGGAGGAACACGACACGCTGACCGTCGGCCGACACGGAGATCGATCTCGGTGCGCCCAGCGTGAAGCGCTGCGTGCGTGCGGTCTGGCGGGGGAAGCTGATCTGCTCTTCGGATGTCGACACAAGCCGACCCTAGGGTGGGGCCATGATCGATCGTCGACTGCTGCTCGTGCACGCCCATCCGGACGACGAGTCCATCGCCACCGGCGCCACGATGGCGAAGTACATCGCGGAAGGCGCGCAGGTCACCCTCATCACCTGCACGCTCGGTGAAGAGGGCGAGATCCTCGTCCCCGACCTGGTGCACCTCGGTGCCGACCAGGAGGACGGACTCGGGCGCCACCGCATCGGTGAGCTGGCCGCCGCGATGGACAAGCTCGGCGTGACGGACCACCGGTTCCTCGGCGGGCCAGGTCGCTACCGGGACAGCGGGATGATGGACACGGCGTCCAACGAGCGACCGGAGTGCTTCTGGCAGGCCGATCTGGACGAGGCGGCTGGCCTGCTGGCGGACGTCATCCGCGAGGTGCGGCCTCAGGTGGTCATCACCTACGACGACTTCGGCTTCTACGGCCACCCGGACCACATCCAGGCGCATCGCGTGACCATGCGCGCAGTGGAGCTTGCCGTCGATGCGGCCGACGGCGTCGACGGCTGGAGCGTGGCGAAGGTCTATGCCAACGCGGTGCCCAAGTCGGTGCTGGCCGTAGGGATCGAGGCGATGCGGGACCAGCCGGGCACGCCCTTCGAGGGCGTGGAGAGCATCGACGACCTGCCGTTCGGCAGCCCGGATGAGCTGATCACCACCGAGATCGACGCGCGGGACTACCTGGACAACAAGCTCGACGCGCTGCGCGCGCACGCGACCCAGATCAGCGTCGATGGGCCGTTCTTCGCGCTCAGCAACAACCTTGGCCAGAAGGCGTGGGGATACGAGCACTACGTGCTGCTCCGGGGCGAGCGCGGGCCGGGCACGGGGCCATATGCCTGGGAGTCAGACCTGTTCGCCGGGCTCTAGTCGGCCGAACGGCCTTCATCACTAGCCCGACAGAGTGAAGTTGGGGGCACCTGGTGGTGAGTGCCGCCGTAGTTGGACAGACTCCTGGAACGGCGACGTCGCCGAGGAGACCACTCCTCCGGCGTCTCGTGTTCCATCGGCAGGGTGGCGGGACGGCTTTAGCCCTCGGACGAAGATTTTTTTCGGCCAGGCGGGGCGGCTGCCATCAAGACGCTCAGGACGGGGACGGCATGGCCCTCAGCAGCAGCGAAATGCTCTCGGCGGTCGGAGCGGGTGGCCTCCTCGAGACGCACCTCGCTGACGTGGGGTCGAGCCGGGAACGCACCCGCTCCCGTCGGCTGCTGACTGTGGGCCTGTGGCTGGCGCTGCCGACCGCCTACCTGTGGAACCGGCTCCTCCACGGCAACCCGGTGAATTTCCTCAACCTGTCCTTCCCGCACATCGACTGGCTGGTCGTCGCGCCGCTGCTGTTCTTCGTCCTGCTCGGCGTGGTGCTCATCGGCAGCCAGGTCGGCGCCGGCCGTTCGCCGCACATCACCTTCCGACCCGAGCAGATCGACGTGCGGCTCGCTGACGTGCGCGGCATCGACATGGTCAAGGAGGACGTCATCCGCTCGATGAACCTCTTCCTCGCCCACAAGCAGTTCTCCCAGGAGATGGGTGGCACCCCGCGGCGCGGGCTGCTCTTCGAGGGGGCGCCGGGCACCGGCAAGACCTACCTCGCGAAGGCGATGGCGGCGGAAGCCGGCGTGCCGTTCCTGTTCGTCTCGGGCACCTCGTTCCAGTCGATGTTCTACGGCGCGACCGCGAAGAAGATCCGCTCCTACTTCAAGGAGCTGCGCAAGACCGCCCAACGTGAGGGTGGCGCGATCGGGTTCATCGAGGAGATCGACGCGATCGCCCAGGCCCGCGGCGGGATGTCGGCCACGGCGATGCCGGAGTCGGCGCGGATGGACGCCCACCTGTGCTGTGGCGGCCTCGAGGGCCTTCCGAGCAGCTACGCCTCCACCGGCCTGATCAGCTCCCCGTCGGCGATCAGCAGCGAGGGATCGAGCGGCGTCGTCAACGAGCTGCTCGTGCAGATGCAGTCCTTCGACGAGCCGACCGGCTCGGCGAAGACCTGGGGCAAGCTGGTCGACAAGCTCAACCTGCTCCTGCCGGCCCACCGCCAGATCCAGAAGAAGAAGCCTGAGCGGGCCAACGTGCTGCTGATCGCGGCGACCAACCGGGCCGACGCGCTGGACCCGGCGCTGCTGCGCCCCGGCCGGTTCGACCGCAAGATGACCTTCGAGCTGCCGACCAAGGCTGGCCGCCGTGAGCTCATCGACCACTTCCTCGCTCGCAAGGCTCACTCCTTCGAGCTCGACGACCCGGAGCGCCGCGACGCGCTGGCCGCCGTCACCACCGGCTTCAGCCCGGTGATGATCGAGCACATCTGCGACGAGGGGCTCGTCAACGCGCTGCGTCGCGGCGACACCAAGATGTCCTGGAAGGACATCGAGCACGCCCGGCTGACGGAGCAGGTCGGCATGGGCCAGCCGGTGGCCTACACCGCCTACGAGGAGCGGTTGATCGCCACGCACGAGGCCGGGCACGCGACGGCGGCGTACCTCGTCGCCCCCCACCGTCGGCTCGAGGTGCTCACCATCATCAAGCGGCGCTCGGCGCTGGGTCTGCTCGCCCACGGTGACCAGGACGACGTCTTCACCCGCTCTCGCTCGGAGATGCTCGCGCTGATCCAGGTGGCGCTGGCCGGTCAGTGCGCCGAGGAGCTGTTCTTCGGAGACGTGTCCACCGGTCCCGGTGGCGACCTGCTCTACGCGACGAACGTCGCGGCCGAGATGGTCGGCTCCTGCGGCATGGTCGACTCGCTCATCTCCTACGGAGCAGTGCAGCAAGGGGCCCTGGGCGGGAGCAACCTCGCCGGGCGGGTGCTCGGCGACAGCAGGGGCCGCGAGGCCGTGGCGAACCTGCTCAACGAGCAGAAGGTGATCATCCGCGCCAAGCTCGAGGAGAGCATGCACATGGTCGCGGCGCTGCGGGACGCGCTCATCGACCGCCACGAGCTCATCGGCCACGAGATCACCGATGTCCTCCGGTCGGCCAAGCCGACGCCTGCGGTCATCGACCTGCGCGACCCGGAGCCGACCGCACCCGCGACCACCGAGTCGGCAGCGGAGCGCGCCTAGCATTCGCGTGTGCCCGACGAGCCCCGCAACTCCTCCGGAGCGGCGGGGCTCGTCGCTGAGGCCGGGGTGTCCGCCGTGCTCGGCGTGGTGGTCGGTGCGGTGGCGGCATTCCAGGCCCTGCGGACGGTTAACGGGATCTGGGTGGGCGTCCTGGTCGGCGTACTCGCGGCCGCCTGCCTGTCCTTCGGCCTGGCGCGCTGGTGGCGCAGCCCGCTGGCGCCCGGGGGAGCGACGCTCGGCTGGTTCTTCACGGTGTTCTACCTCGCCTCGGGACGGGCGGAGGGCGACGTCGTCGTCCCGGGGTCCGCGCGCGGCTACAGCTTCGTGTTCATCCCCGTGCTGGCCCTGGCCCTAGGGATAAGGCACGGCGCGGTCCTGCAGCGGCGCTACACCTCAGGCGACGGCGAGCCGAAGACGTCCCTGTGACCCAAGAGCTCGTCGGCGCGCTCGACGCTGCCCTGGACGGACCGGCCTCCGGCGCGGCTGCCGCCGAAGGGGCCGTCGTCGTGCGCCTGGGTGGCACCCGCTACGGCATTCCGATGGAGTCCGTCGCCGAGGTCGGCCGGATGCCGCGGCTGACGCGGGTCCCCGGCGTGCCCGACTGGATGGCCGGGGTCGCCAACTTCCGCGGCCGGATCCTGCCCGTGGTCGACCTCCGCCCGCTGCTCGACGCCGCCCAGGTCTCACCCGGCACCGCCGCCCGCCTCCTCGTGCTGTCCAAGGACGGGACCGGGCTCGGGCTGCTCACCGAGGGTGTCGAGGGCACCGCCGAGATCGACCCTGACTCCATCGTGCCGCCTCCAGGCACGCTCAGCGCCGAGGCGACCGCTCTGCTGGCCGGCCAGATCACCGACCGGCGCGGCCCGCTGGCGCTGCTCGATGTGACCGCGGTGTTCAGGCTCCGCGACCGCCTGCCGCGAGCGCGCCGCACCGCCTGAGCCGGCCGCCGCTCCGATAAGCCGTCCGGGCTACAGCCAGGCGGCCAGACGCCCGATGCAAACGGGGTGCGGCGCCTCGTCCGAGGCCTCGTCTGTTCGCCAAGACATTGGCAGACCACGTTCTCGCTCGGAGGAACTGGTGGACTTCACCAAGCGCCTGGCCCGCGTCGCAGCTGTAGCGACCTGGGGAAGCCTGATCCTGTCCGCCATCGGCGGCTGGATCATGTCGACCCTGGGAGCCAACGGCTTCACCATCCACCTGGTCCCGTTCTACGGCTGGGTGCTCGCCGGTGCGGTCAACGCCGCCGCGCTCTCGGTGCTGCCCATGCTCTATGAGCGCAACCGGCACGTCCGCGACCGGATCGCCGTCTACCGCGCGCTGCTGCTGCTGACCGACATCGTCTTCGTCACCGGCGAGGTCGCAGTCACCGGTGGTGTCACCGGGCCGTTCTGGCTGCTCTACGTGCCGATCATCCTGTTCGCCGCGGTGTCGATGCCGCAGTGGCAGAGCCTCGCCCTGAGCCTGCTCACCAGCGGCGGTCTCATCCTCGCCAGCGCGATCGCCCACCGGCTCACCGGCGCCACCGCTGGCGCCATGGCGATCGTGGCCCCCATCTTCCCGGCCGTCGCCTGGTTCAACGGCACGCTCTCCGCCTCCGTCTGGGACATGCGCCGCCGAGCCCGCCAGGAGCGCGACGAGCTGCAGTCCCGCGTCGAGACGCTGTCGGATGCGCTCGCCCGCGCGGCCCAGGGCGACCTGGCCACCAGCGTCGAGTCGCTGTCGATGGACGACCACGAGTCGCTCTCGACCCTGTCCAAGGCCTTCAGCAACACCCTCGGCAACCTGCGCAACCTCGTGGACCAGATCCGCAGCGGCGGCGAGCAGATCGCGGCCTCCGCCGGGGAGCTGCTCGCCACGGCTGAGGAGCACGCGGCGTCGGCGACGCAGCAGTCGTCCGCGGTCTCGGAGACCACCTCCACGATCGAGGAGCTGGCCGCGACGGCCGCGCAGATCGCCGAGACTGCCGAAGCAGTCGCGCGCTATGCGGCCGAGACGCTTCGCCACGCCGAGGACGGCCGCTCGGCGGTCTCCGCCTCCGTGATGGCCATGGACACCATCGCCAACCGGGTGGACGGCATCGCGACCCGCGCGCTGTCCCTCGGTGAGAAGAGCCAGGAGATCGGCCGGATCCTCGAGGTGATCGACGACCTCGCCGACCAGACCAACCTGCTCGCGCTCAACGCCGCGATCGAAGCCGCCCGCGCCGGCGAGCACGGCCGCGGGTTCGCCGTCGTCGCCTCGGAGGTGCGCAAGCTCGCCGAACGCGCCCAGGAGTCCACCGGCCAGATCCAGGCCATCGTCACGGAGATCCAGGCCGAGACCAACGCCACCATCA
>JAVEEJ010000158.1 GCA_030840515.1 Frankiaceae bacterium
CGAAGATCCTCGACCTGCAGCACCCCGACAAGAAGATGTCGAAGTCGCTCGGCGGCTCCGGGTGCCTGACGTTGCTCGACGAACCCGCGGCGAACGCCAAGCGCATCAAGAGCGCGGTCACCGACACCGGGCGTGAGGTCAGCTTCGACCCTGAGGGCAAGCCGGGAGTGTCCAACCTGCTCACGATCCTCACGTCCCTCACGGGGCGCAGCGTCGACGATGTGGTCGCCGACTTCGAGGGCCGCGGGTACGGCGACCTGAAGGGAGCCGTTGCGGAGGCGTTCACCGCGTTCGCGGAGCCCTTCCGATCGCGGACGCAGGAGTGGCTGTCGGATCCCGCTGCGCTCGACAAGGTGCTGGCCGACGGCGCGGAGCGGGCGCGGGCGGTGGCCGCCCCCACCTTGCATGAGGTGCACGAGCGGCTGGGCCTGCTCCCCGCATGACCCGCACGATCGGAGTTGCGATCGCGATCCCTGAGCCCTACGGCGGTCAGCTGCAGGCTCAGCGCGAGCGGTTCGGTGACCCGTCAGCGCGCTCCATCCCGACGCACGTGACCCTGTTGCCACCGACGGAGCTCTCGGCGAGCGAGCTGGCCCACGTCGAGGCCCACCTGTCGCAGGTGGCCACCAGCGAGCGCGCCTTCGAGCTGCACCTGCGCGGCACCGGCAGCTTCCGGCCCGTCTCGCCCGTGGTGTTCATCACCCTGGTCGGCGGCATCAGCGACTGCGAGCGGCTCGAGGCAGCGGTGCGCTCGGGGCCGCTCGCGCGGGAGATCCGCTTCAACTACCACCCGCACGTGACCGTGGCCCACGACGTGGCGGAGGAGGCGCTGGACCGCGCGTTCACCCAGCTCGCCGACTACGAGGCGCGCTTCCCGGTGTGGGGCTTCAGCCTCTATGAGCACGGTGCTGACGGGGTGTGGCGTCCGCAGCGGGACTTCCCCTTCGGTCGGGAGCTGCCGGGACCCAACACCGGCCACCCCACGCCCGACCTGGGTTGAGCCGGTCGTCGACGGGAAGCAGGGGCTGGTGCGCAAACCTCGTTGGACGCAGCGTCCGCTCGCCGCTTGGAGCAGGTACCAGTCCGACGGCGGGGATCGGCTCGCGGCGGCCATCACCTACTTCGGCTTCCTGTCCTTCTTCCCGTTGGTGGCGCTGGCTTTCGCGATCCTCGGCTATGTCGTGTCCGGTGACAGCGGCGTGCAGCGGGAGGTCGAGAAGGGGCTGGCCTCCTACCTCCCCGGTCTGATCGGCCACGGCGCGCATCAGCTCTCACTCGACGACATCGCCGCCTCGAAGGCGAGCGCGGGGATCATCGGCCTGATCGGCCTGCTCTTCACCGGCCTGGGGTGGGTGGACGCACTGCGGCAGTCCATCAAGGTCATCTGGCACGAGCCACCGCGCGACAAGTCGTTCCTCCGCGCCAAGGTCAACGACCTGTTCCTCCTCGTCATCGTCGGCGGAGCGGTCCTGACGTCGGTGGCGGTCTCAGCGGCCGCGACGGCGGTCACCGACCAGCTGCTGAGCTGGGTGGGCCTGGGCGGCTCGGTCGCTGCCGCGGCCGTCACCAAAGCGCTCGCCGTACTCGTCGCCGTCGCCGTCGACACCGCAGTGCTGACCTACCTGTTCACGCTCGTGCCGCGGACTCCGGGGGGCTGGCGGCTCGTGTGGCGCGGCGCGCTGCTCGGGGCCGTGATGCTCGAGCTGCTGAAGGTGGTGGGCACCTTCCTCATCGCCCGCACCACCAGCAATCCGCTCTACGGGACGTTCGCTGTGGTGGTCGGGCTGCTGGTGTGGATCAACCTCATCTCGCGGGTGCTGCTGTGGTCGGCGTCGTGGACGGTGCTGCACCTGGAGTCACTCGCCCCAGCCGAGGCGATGGCGGTGGCGCTGCCTGCCGAGCCCGTGGCCGCGGTGGAGGTCGTCCCCGTGACCGGCACCGCAGACGCGGAGCGCAAGGGCCGTGACTTGGGGTTCGCCGCACTGGGCGTGTTGACCGCGGTGACCCTCGGTGTCGCGCGTCGTGGCGTAAGCGGGCTCTGGCACCTCGCCCGGCGTTGATCGCGCGCTAGACCACAGAAGCTAGATCGGCGGCAGCCGGAGTCGACTGCCCCGGCGCCGGCGGCTGCGGCTGGAAGCGCGCCGCAAGGCGAAGAAGCCGACGAGTACGACGCCCGCGGCGGTCGCGGGTGCAGCCGGCACCGCGAAGCCGTCGCCGTGGGTGGACTTCGTGCGCTGAAGCTGGACGCCCCTGTGGTTGGAGGTGGTGACCCGGTTCTGCGTGATCGCGTCGTCCGGCTGAGGCGGCGTGATGGTGCCGACAGCGCTCAGCCGCGAGCGGTTGGCGAAGCCCCAGTCGAGCAGTTTGGCGGCTTCCTTCCAGACCGTGGGGTCGGCGTGCATGAGGGCCACGACCAGCCTGTGCTCGCCGCGCTGGGCGGCGCCGACGAAGCTCGCGCGGGCGGCGACGGTGTAGCCGTTCTTCACGCCGAAGGCGCCGGGGTAGCGCAGCACCAGCTTGTTGTGGGTGTAGATCTCGAACGGCTTGGCACCGAGCGCACCGAAGTGCGAGCGCCGCTCGCTGACGTACTTCGCGAAGGCCGGGAGCTGGAGCCCCTCGCGCGCGATGAGGGCGAGGTCGTAGGCCGAGCTGTGCTGGCCGCGGGCGTCGAGGCCGTTCGGGGTCTGGGCGACGGTGTCGAGTGCGCCGATGCCCTGCGCCCGCTGGTTCATCTCGGCGACGGTCTTCGGGATGCCGCCGTTCGCGGTCGCGAGGGTCAGCGCTGCGTCGTTGCCGCTCACCATGAGCATCGCCTCGAACAGCTGCGAGACCAGGTAGCGCTTGCCCGGCTGCACGCCGACCTTGCTGCCGTCGACGTTGGCGTCGTCCCACGTCGCCACGACCGTGGCCGTCGGGTCGAGCTGGGGCACGAGGGTCAGCGCGGTCAGGGACTTCAGCGTGCTGGCGGGGGCGTACTGGCCGTGCGGGTCCTTCGCGGCCAGCACCTCGCCGGTGTCGAGGTCGGCCAGCACGTAGGACGAGGCGCTGACGGTCGGGACGGCAGGGACGCCGGGGGCGACGCCCGCGACGAGTCCGCGGGTGGCCAGTGCCGAGCCTCCGACGGCAGCCGGGGGCTCAGCCGAGCCTGACGTGGGGACGGCAGCAAGCGCCGGGGCCGCGGTGAGGACGGCGGCGACGACGGGCAGCAGGAGCCGGAGTCTGGCGTGGGCGCGCATGACCCGGACAGGTTACCGGGCCACCCCAGGCCGATGGGCCAGGCGGCCTCAGGTCAGCCGGAAGCTGGAGATGACCTTGGTGCGCAGGTCCAGCTGCTGCTGCCACTCGTCGTCGTGGGTCTGCCACCACAGCACCCAGACCTTGCCGTGGTCCAGGTAGGCGAGCTGGCTGGCGTGGAGGAGCTGGGAGTTGCCGTCCCGGTAGGTGAACTCCCAGGTCGCGGCCTCCTGGCCGCGGAACGTGGTGCCGCTGACGTCCCCGATCTGGGTGTAGTCCTCGTGGTTGTCGCGGTCGCCGAAGGTCCCGCTGGCTGACTCGAGGACCCCCGTCGGCGTGCCGCTGGCCGAGGAGACGTTGATGTAGGCGTAGGTGCCGCTGCGGGGGGACCGGTAGCGGGTGCCGTCCTTGCGCCAGTCCGGCGGGGTGGCCACCGCCCATCCGCTGCCCGGCTGCACGACCCAGTCGGACGGCACCTTCCCCTGGCCGGGGTCGAACGGGCCACCCGAGTCGCTGGCCTTGTTGGCCGTCGAGTGGCGGTTCTGGCTGATCGCGTAGCCGGCGCCCGCCAAGGCAGCCATCACGAGCAGCACCAGCGCGGCAGCGCCCCAGGCCAGCCGCCGGCGGGGACGCGGGAGCACGAGCGGGGTCATGCCCTGGTTGGTCGGCGGGCCGGAGTCGCCGGGAGTCGGCGGGACCGGCGCGGGCTCGGCGAGCACGGCTGGCATGACCTGGGTGTGCTCGGCGTCAGGGACGGTGGGGACCGCCTGGGTGGCCTCGTTGATGTCGCGGCCCTCGGCCACATCGCTGAGCGCGGCCTTGACGCGGGCGGTGTCCCAGCGCTCTTCCGGCCGCTTCGCGAGCATGCCGATCAGCACCGGGCGCAGCGGCCCCGCCGCAGCGAACGCGCCGGGGGAGTCGTGGACCACCGCGGTGAGCGTCGCCACCGGGGTGCCGCGGTCGAACGGCGGCGACCCTTCGACGGCGTGATAGAGCGTGGCGCCGAGCGAGAACAGATCGGAAGCCGGACCGAGCGCTTCACCACGGGCGCGCTCGGGTGACATGTACGCGGGACTGCCCACGACCTCGCCGGTGCGCGTGATCGTGCTGTCGCTCCCGCTCGAGGCGATCCCGAAGTCCGTGAGCACGACGCGGCCGTCGTCACAGAGCTGGACGTTGCCGGGCTTCACGTCGCGGTGGACGACGCCGAGGATGTGGGCAGCTTCGAGGGCGGCGAGTACGGCGAGTCCGACCTCGGCAGCGCGCTCGGGAGTCAACGGCCCTGAGGCCTTGATCTCCTCCGCCAGGCTGCGCCCGGTCAGAACCTCCATGACGATCCACGGCCGGCCCGCGTCCTCGGCCACGTCGAAGATGCGCACCACGTT
This sequence comes from Frankiaceae bacterium, assembly GCA_030840515.1. Taxonomy (GTDB): domain Bacteria; phylum Actinomycetota; class Actinomycetes; order JAVEEJ01; family JAVEEJ01; genus JAVEEJ01. The sequence goes on from JAVEEJ010000158.1 coordinate 4,620, forward strand.
CGGATGGTCGAGTCGAGCCGCCGTACGCGCTTCCCTCAAGACCCGCTGTCGCAGTGCCTCGTGCTCCTCGTCACCCCCGACCGGGGGCAGGTCGACCTCTTTGATCGCCACGGTGCGCTCGAGGACCTCGTCGTGGGCGCACCAGACGGCGCCCATCCCCCCGCGACCGAGCAGGGAGGTGAGCCGGTAGCGCCCGGCGACCACCCGCTCCTGATCCGTCATGCCCTCAAGCATGTCGTACACGCTCCGCTCACTAGCATCTCGGCATGACGCGCGAGACCGAGTCCGGCCTTCCATTCGCGCCCGTGTACGGACCGGACGCCCTGGAGGGCTGGGACCCGGCCGAGCGCCTGGGCGAGCCCGGTGCGTACCCCTTCACGCGTGGCGTCTACCCCAGCATGTACACCGGCAAGCCGTGGACCATGCGGCAGTACGCCGGCTTCGGCACCGCCGTGGAGTCCAATCGGCGTTACCACCAGCTGATCGCCGCGGGCAGCCACGGGTTGTCGGTGGCGTTCGACCTGCCGACCCAGATGGGCTACGACTCCGACGACGTCGTGTCGCTGGGTGAGGTCGGCAAGGTCGGTGTCGCGATCGACTCGCTCGACGACATGCGCACGCTGTTCGACGGCATCCCGCTCGACCAGGTGTCGACGTCGATGACGATCAACGCGCCCGCCTCGCTGCTCCTGCTTCTCTACCAGCTCGTCGGCGAGGAGCAGGGCGTCGCGCCGTCGGCACTCACGGGCACGATCCAGAATGACGTGCTCAAGGAGTACATCGCGCGCGGGACCTACATCTTCCCGCCGCAGCCGTCGCTGCGGCTGATCACGGACATCTTCGGCTACTGCCGGACCGAGATCCCGAAGTGGAACACCATCTCCATCTCGGGCTATCACATGGCCGAGGCGGGGGCGACGCCCGCGCAGGAGGTCGCCTTCACGCTGGCCAACGGGATCGAGTACGTGCGCGCGGCCATCGCGACCGGTCAGGACGTCGACGAGTTCGCGCCTCGGCTCGCTTTCTTCTTCGTGTCGCGTACGACGCTGCTGGAAGAGGTCGCGAAGTTCCGCGCGGCAAG
>JAVEEJ010000256.1 GCA_030840515.1 Frankiaceae bacterium
CCGCCTGGGTGCCGGCGGTCGGCCGAGTCGACGGGATGACGGTCGCGGTGTCCGCCGGTGCGGATCCGCGGCGCGCCGTCGCGGTCCGCGACGTCGTGGTCCGGCAGCTCCGCGACGGCACGCTGCACGCCCCCCGTGGTCGACGGCGTGCCGGCGTCGTGCTGGTCGGCGGCGGCCCTGGTGACCCGGGCCTGCTCACGTTGCGCGGCTACCGCGAGCTGCTCGACGCCGACGTCGTGGTGCACGACCGGCTGGGTCCCACTGGTCTGCTCGCCGGGCTCCCCGCTGAGGTCGAGGTGATCGACGTGGGGAAGGCCCCGCGCGGTCCGGCGGCCACGCAGGAGGAGATCAACGCACTGCTCGTCGACCGGGCGAGGGCAGGGCTGCGGGTGGTGCGGCTCAAGGGCGGCGACCCGTTCGTCTTCGGCCGGGGAGGCGAGGAGGTCGCGGCCTGTGTGGCCGCTGATGTGCCGATCGAGGTGGTGCCCGGTGTCTCGAGCGCGACCGCAGCGCCCAGCCTCGCCGGCATCCCGGTCACCCACCGCGGAACCACGCAGCACCTGGTCGTGGCATCCGGCCATGTGCCTCCAGGTGACGAGCGGTCCACGGTCGACTGGGCGGCACTGGGTGCGTCGGACGCGACCCTGGTGCTGCTCATGGCCGTCGAGAACATCGCCGGGATCGCCGCCGAGGTGCAGCGCGGCGGGCGGCCAGGCAGCACCCCCTGCGCCGTCATCGCCGACGCGTCACTGCCTACCGAGCAGGTCCTCGTCTCCACCCTGGCGCAGCTGGCCGGCGCGATCGCCGAGGCCGCGGTCGAGCCGCCGGCGGTGGTGGTGGTCGGCGACGTCGTCTCCCATCGCGCCCCGTGGCGTGGTGGCAGGAGTGCACCCGCCTGACGCCGAACTTCCTCACCGACAGGTCGTCGTACTCGTTCGGAGGAGATTGTGGTGCGCCCCCACCTCGCACTCGCGACCGCGGCACTGCTCGCGGTCCTCGCTCCCGCGGCACACGCCGAGAAGGTGCCCGTCCTCGACGGCAAGGGGACCAAGACGCTCTCGTTGCGACATGACACGACGCGCGGGGCGGGTGCTCCGAACGGGCCGACCGACGCGCAGGTGCTCAGCTGCGGGCAGGCCGACTGCGGGCGGCTCGACTTCCTCTACAAGCCTGGCAAGGGCGTGAAGCGCGACCTCGGCATGCAGCTCAGCTGGTACTACGCAGGCGCCACGCGCATCGACCTCTTCCTCGTCGGGGGCGGGAAGGTCGTCGCCCGTTGCGCGGGCTCGGTCGCCAACACCCGTTACCTGCTCGTTCCCGGGGCGGCGCTGAAGTCGGGGCAGAGGTACACCGCGGTCATGTACTACGACTACTCCTTCGGCGAGAAGGGCGTCGTCACCGTGACGCTCCCGGCTCACGTCGGCGGTCAAGGGCCCGACGCCAGCGACAAGTTCAACCCGAAGTACGCCGCCTGCAGCAGCTAGCGGTTGGATGGCGCGCATGGCCGGTCCGCTGACAGGTGTGCGCGTCGTGGAGATGGGGGGACTCGGCCCCGTCCCGCACGCGGGGATGGTGCTCGCCGACCTCGGAGCCGACGTCGTCGCCGTGCGCCGTCCGGGCGCTCTACCGGCGTTGCTGGAAGGAAACCGGGCCTGGCTAGGACTCGACCTGAAGGACGACAGCCATCGCGATCAGGTGTTGGGTCTTGCCGCCGCGGCGGACGTGCTGATCGAGGGATTCCGCCCTGGCGTGATGGAGCGCCTCGGCCTCGGCCCGGAGCCGTGCCTGGCCGCGAATGCGTCCTTGGTTTACGGGCGGATGACCGGGTGGGGCCAGACCGGGCCCCGCGCCGCGCGCGCCGGCCACGACCTCAACTACCTGGGCCTCAGCGGGACGCTCGCCGCGCTGGGCCGACCCGACAGCCCGCCACCGCCGCCGCAGAACCTGGTCGCCGACTTCGGGGGCGGTTCGATGCTGCTGCTCGTCGGAGTCCTCGCGGCCTTGACCGAGCGCGCGCGCTCCGGCCGCGGCCAGGTGGTCGACGCCGCGATGGTCGACGGCGTGGCGCTGCTCTCGCAGATGATGTGGCAGCTGCGGGCAGCGGGGATGTGGACCGACGACCGCGGCGACAACCTGCTTGACGGTGGCGCGCCGTTCTACGACACGTACGCCTGCTCCGACGGCCGCTACCTCGCGGTGGCCGCGCTGGAGCCGCAGTTCTTCTCCGCGCTCCTGCGAGGGCTCGAGCTCGACCCGGCGCAGCTCCCGCCGCAGATGGACAAGGCGGGGTGGCCCGAGCTGCGGCGGGTGCTGGCAGAGCGGCTCGCGACGCGGACCCGCGACGAGTGGGCCGCCGTGTTCGACGACGTCGACGCGTGTGTGACGCCGGTGCTCGAGCTCGGCGAGGTCGCGTCGGACGAGCACCTGAAGGCGAGGGCCACGTTCGGGCCTGACGGTCCCGCACCGGCGCCGCGGTTCTCACGCACGCCGGCCGTGCGATCAGCCGGTGCGCCGGAGGAGTCGGTGGACGACGTGCTCGCGCGCTGGACCCGCTAGGCCAGCGGAGTGCACGAGTCCCTGACCTTCGGCTTGGCCATCCTCTGCGCGGCGGGGGCGGGCTTGCTCGCGGTCCAGTCGCGGACGCTGTCGCGTCGGCTGCGGGTCCCGGCGCCGGCGGTCTTCCTCGCCGCGGCCGCGCTTGCGGTTCGCTGGTTCCCGTCCATCCCCGATCCGAGTCCGCGCACCGTCCAACGCGTGGTCACCGTCTGCCTGATCGCCATCCTCTTCGAGGGCGGGATGCAGATCGGGATGACCAGGCTGCGTCGCGCCATGTGGGGCGTGCTGTCGCTGGGACTGCTGGGCACGGTGCTCACGGTCGTCGCTGCCGCCGTACTCGCACACCTGCTGCTGGGAGGAAGCTGGTACGTCGCGGTGCTGGTCGCCACCGCGATCGCGCCCACCGACCCGGCCGTCGTGTTCTCGGTCCTGGGTGCAGGGGAGATCGAAGGACCGGCCGGGACCGTGCTCGAAGGCGAGTCAGGTGCCAACGACCCGGTCGGCATCGCCCTCATGGTCGCCCTGCTGAGCGTCGGTGCCCTGACTGCCGGCGCCCTGGGACACGTCGCGGGGACCTTCGCCCTGCAGATGGCTGTGGGTCTCGTAGTCGGTGTCGTCGGGAGCCGACTGCTGCTGGTCGCGATGCGCAGGATTCCGCTGCCGGCGGGGCTGCACCCGCTGCGCACCTTGCTCGGGGCCGGCGTGGTCTACGGGCTGGCAGCCGTCGCCCACGGCTCCGGGTTCCTCGCGGTGTTCGTCGCCGGTCTGCTGCTGGGGGACGAGGAGGCGCCTCACAAGGCCGAGGTGGCGCGGTTCCATGCGGCGGTGGCGAGCCTCGCCGAGGTGGTGGCCTTCGCCTACCTTGGCCTGACCGTGGACCTCGACGTGCTGGCGCGGTCAGACGTGTGGGTGCCCGGTCTCGCGCTCGGTGCCCTGCTCGCTGTCGCCGTCCGCCCACTCGTCAGCTGGCCGCTGCTGCGTGGTGCTGGTCTGACGCGCCGCCAGGAGGCCTTCGTGATGTTCGCCGGGCTCAAGGGTGCCGTGCCGCTGCTGCTCGGCAGCATGCTGCTCGCGCTGTCCGGCGGTGACCGGCTCTATGGGGTGGTGGTGGTCGTCGTACTCGTGTCCGTGATCGGCCAGGGCACTTTGGTGCCGACCGCCGCGCGGCGGCTCGGCCTGCGAACCGAGTGACCCCGGCGCAAGGGCACGGCAGGATGCGACCGGGTCGGTCAGTTGTCATAGCTCGACGGGAAAGGGACTTGATGCCGCGCACAGCTCGAGCGCTTCGAAGCATGACTGTCGCAACGGCTGCCTTCGCGGCCGTTTCCTGTAGCGGGGGTGGGTCTACCCCCGGGGGAACCGCGAACGAGCCAACACCGGGCGCGACCCAGGCAACGCCGGCGGACACGGCAACGCCTGTCGCGGCCGGCGTCGGGACCACTGTCGTGGCGGGTGTTGCGGCCCCCCCGGCCGCCACGGCACTAGTCGACGCTACGGCGCGCAGCATCGCGGTAGCCCGTGTTGACGAGGTGGAGCCCACTGGTCCGCAGGTGTTCACGTACGACATCGCTGGCCGACAACTCGCACTTGTCGGGACTTCCGAGACTCTCGATGCACGGTGCGGCGTCGCGGACGTGACCTTTCCGAGCGGTCAGGACCTCGTCCTCACCATGCACATTGCTCACTCACCGGCGCAAGGCGTGAACCCAGCGCGCGACGCGCGGCTGCTGACCGCGTGGGACGCCGCCACCGGCGCGCAGGTCTGGATGGCGACCCTCTTCACCACGACCGAGTCGTCTTCCGGGGACAGCCTTCCCTCGTGCGCGGGCTCAGGAAATGCGGTGCGCAACGCGTTGAGCACCACAACGGATGGTGCGTGGGGAGTGTTCGGCTACGTAGAGCGCGGATCGGAGGTGGGCTGCACGGGAACCTGCGCGGATTCGCAAGGTCCCTGGATCGTCAACCTCACCACGGGCGATGTGCGGGTTGACCGCGACGCGATCGTGGCAGCGGGCCGCTACGTCCTCGATGCTCACATCAACAGCACGTTTCCCACGCTCACAGCCGGGCCGCTCAAGGTCATCGACCCGGTCAACCGAAGGGTGGTCGGGGCGCCGAAGGATCCACTGCTGAGCGAGGTTCCCAACGCGATGACCTACTCGGCTGCCTTCATCGATCGCGCATATGGCGCTGCCCACTCCGACTACCACGTGTTCGTCGTGTCGTCTGACGGGACGAGGCTGTACGCAGCCAGCGAGGATGCCCGGAAGCTGGTCACCTATCCGCTGCCCAGCATGGTCGGCGGCAAGTCCGTACCCTTCCCGGCCGGCGTCGCCGCCTGGCAGTACACGTATCAGACAGACACGTTCTTCGACGCCGAGACCTCGACCGTCGTCGTCGACTCGGGGCAGGGGCAAGTCACTGGCTTCCCCCGAGCGGGTGGGCCGCCTTGGTCGGTCAACGCCGACGATGCCTGCGGTGTGGCGCACGGCAAGGTGGTCGTCATGGCCAATCGGCAGCTGGCCACCTTGGATGCCCTCACGGGCAAGCAACTGGCCTTCGACCCAGCTGTGGGGTCATGCCCGCTGGTGTTCCCGACGGGTTTGGCGTTCGACGGCAGCGACATCGTCCAACTGCTCTGACCCACCGTGGGCGGCGGCACGGCGTACCCCGGCCCGATTCGAACCCTGCGCTGCTTCCTCCGGAGGGTGACGACTTCATGAAAAGGACCACGAAGCACT
>JAVEEJ010000289.1 GCA_030840515.1 Frankiaceae bacterium
TCTCGGCCTGCGGGCCCTTCTGGCCCTGCGTGACCTCGAACTCCACGCGCTGACCCTCGTCGAGGCTGCGGTAGCCCTCGGCCTGGATCGCACTGAAGTGGACGAAGACGTCGGCACTGCCGCCGTCGGGCGTGATGAAGCCGAAGCCCTTCTCGCCGTTGAACCACTTGACGGTACCCTGGACCATTTTCTTCCTTCCGGTCCATCTCCCCACGTTCGGGGGGCCGTCGCCGCGGTGCCCTCCACTGTGGAGGGCCTTACGCCCCGCGCTAAAGATCTCTGGGGCGTGTGCACGACCTCGAGAACTGCGACTGCAGGGCACACCGTAGCGGATAAGCCCCCAACAGGGGAACGTGCGCGAGAAACCGCTGGTCAGGGCACGACTAGGTGCGTCGGCCACGGGGAAGGCCCCCCGCATGGCGGACACCCAGCTCACGACCCTGCAGCAGCGCTACGACGAGGCCACGGCGCGGTGCCAGGCGGCAGGTGAGGCCATCCGTGGCCTGGGCTTCGAGCCCACGGGCGCGCTCCTGCCGGGGCAGCCCGCGCCGATGCTCACCGAGGCGCAGATCGCGGCGCTGGCCGAGCTGAGGGCGGCCGATGACGCCGCGATCGCCGCGCGGGAGGAGCTCTTCGCACATCTGCGTGAGCAGGCCGGCGACGCCCGCCGCTGAGGTGACCCCGGGATAGGTTCGCCCGGTGGTTCGTCTGGGCGAGTTGGTCGCCGCTGTTGACGCGGCCTACGACCCCACCTGGGCCGAGCCCTGGGACGCCGTCGGGCTGGTCTGCGGCGATCCCGACGCGGAGGTGTCGCGCGTCCTGCTGGCGGTCGACCCTGTAGCCGCTGTCGTCACCGAGGCACTCGACTGGGGGGCGCAGCTGCTGCTGACGCACCACCCGCTCTACCTGCGCGCCACAACCTCCGTCGCCGCGACCTCGGCCAAGGGTCGGGTCGTCCACGACCTGATCCGCGGCGGCTGCGGGCTGCTCGTCGTGCACACCAACGCGGACGTCGCGCGGCCTGGTGTCAGCGATGCGCTCGCAGACCGGCTCGGGATGAAGGACACCCAACCGCTGGCCGCGAGTACGACGACCCTCGACAAGCTGGTCGTGTTCGTCCCGACCACTCACGCCGACCCACTGATCGACGCGCTGTCCGCCGCGGGAGCCGGTCGGCTCGGTGCCTACGAGCGCTGCGCCTGGACGGCCACGGGGATCGGCACCTTCACCCCACTGCCCGGCGCCGACCCAGCTGTCGGTGCGGTCGGCGAGCGGGCCTCGGTGGAGGAGACCCGGGTCGAGATGGTGCTGCAGCGAGCCGACCGGTCGAATGTGCTGCGCGCGATGCGCGCCGCGCACCCCTACGAGGAGCCCGCCTACGACGTGCTGGAGCTCGCCGCGCTCCCAGGCGACCGCGGCCTCGGCCGGGTCGGTGACCTGGTTGAACCGCTGCCGCTCAACGAGCTGCGACGCCGGCTCAGCAAGTCGCTGCCCGCGACGGCGGGTGGCATCAGGTCGGCCGGCGACCGCTTCCAGGTGATCACGCGGATGGCGGTGTGCGGCGGCAGCGGCGGGGAGCTGGCGGGCGCTGCTGCGGCCGCGGGGGCGCAGGCCTTCCTCACCGCCGACCTGCGTCACCACACGGCCTCAGAAGCCCTGGCCGACCACGGCATCGCGCTCATCGACGTCGCGCACTGGGCAACGGAGCAGCCATGGTTGGCGCACGCCGCGCGCGTGATCACCGATGCGTTCGGCACTACGGTGGAGGCGAAGGTCTCCACCCTGGTCACGGATCCGTGGACCTATCGCGCCGAACCCGTCAGCTGGAAGATCAGCACGCCCGATGCCTGAGTAGAAGGACCACGTGAACGCTGCACCTGACGCACAACTCCGACTGCTCGACCTCCAGGCCCTCGACGCCACCATCGACCGGCTTGCGCACCGGCGGCGCACCCTGCCTGAGCACGCGGAGGTAAGCCGGCTGAGCGAGCGAGCCGCCGAGCTCCGCACCGCCGTGGTGCTCGCGGAGACCGAGGAAGGCGATATCGCCCGGGAGCAGACCAAGGCGGAAGGCGACGTGGAGCAGGTGCGCTCCCGCGCCGCCCGGGACCAGCAGCGCCTCGACGCCGGCACCGTCGGCTCAGCGAAGGAGCTCGAGTCGCTCCAGCACGAGATCGGCTCGCTGGCCAAGCGTCAGTCGGATCTGGAAGACGCGGTGCTCGAGGTGATGGAGCGGCGTGAGGCGGTGCAGTCGGAGCTGGAGGCCACCCGCCGCGAGCTCGCGGTCATCGAGGGCGAGCTCACCGAGGCGCAGCGGCGACGGGACGAGCAGGTGTCGCAGATCGACGGGGAGGCCGCCGCTGCGACGGCTGACCGCGCCCGGCTTGCGCCCGATGTGGACCCGCCGCTGCTTGCGCTCTACGACAAGATCCGCGCGTCGTCCGACGGCGTGGGAGCAGCGGCACTGCAGCGCGGCCGGTGCGAGGGCTGCCACCTGCAGCTCACGAACGCCGACCTCAACGCGCTCCGAGCCGCCCCCGAGGACGAGGTGGTGCGCTGCGAGGAGTGCCGGCGCATCCTGGTGCGCACGCCCGAGTCAGGGCTGTGAGCCGCCGGCTCGTCATCGAGGCTGACGGCGGCTCGCGGGGCAACCCGGGTCCGGCCGGCTATGGCGCCGCGGTCCGCGACGCTGACACCGGCGAGATCCTCGCGGAGGTCGCGGCGGCGATCGGGATCGCGACCAACAACGTGGCCGAGTACGGCGGGCTCATCGCGGGCCTGCGCGCGGCCGCTGAGCTCGACGCGGGAGCCGAGCTGACGGTGCGCATGGACTCCAAGCTCGTCGTCGAGCAGATGAGCGGCCGCTGGCAGGTGAAGCACGAGACGCTGCGGCCGCTCGCTCGCGAAGCGGCGTCGCTGGTCCGCAGGTTCCCTCAGGTGAGCTTCGGCTGGATTCCGCGGGAGCAGAACCGCATCGCCGACCGGCTCGCCAACGAGGCCATGGACGACGCCGCTGCAGGCCGCGAGTGGGTGCGCCGCGAGCAGCGCCCGACAGTCCCGCAGCCGGAGGGCGAGGGGACAACCAACCGGCTCTCCGGCTGGATGGACGCGCCGACGCCGCCCACGACGACCTTCCTGCTGCGACACGGGCAGACCGCGCACAACATCGACCGGCGTTTCAGCGGCGGCAACGACAACCCGCTGACCGACCTCGGTCGTGAGCAGGCAGCCGCCGCCGCTCGCCGGCTCGCCGTACTCGCTCGCATCGAAGTCGTCGTCGCCTCGCCGCTGACCAGGGCTCGAGAGACCGCGCAGATCGTGGCCGCGGCGCTGGGCCTCCCTGTCGAGACAGAGGACGGGCTGCGCGAGACCGACTTCGGCCAGTGGGAAGGCCACACGTTCACCGAGGTCAAGGAGCGCTGGCCGGCCGAGCTCGCCGACTGGCTGGCCGACCCCGCGACGGCCCCGCCTGACGGTGAGTCGTTCGCCGCGACCGAGCGGCGCGTGCGCAAGGCGCGTGACGCGGTCCTGACCCGCCACCACGGAAAGGTGGCCCTGCTCGTCTCGCACGTGACGCCGATCAAGACCCTCGCGCGGCTGGCTGTGCAGGCGCCGCCGGCCGCGCTCTATCGCCTGCACGTCGACTCCGCGTCGTTGACTGAGATCGACTGGCATGCCGACGGACCGGCCGTGCTGCGGCGCTTCAACGACACCGCGCATCTCGAGAGCTAGAGCAGCACCTGGAGGGCTAGAGCAGCACCTCGAGCCGCCACGACAGGCCCGCGCGATCAAGGCGGACGTCGAAAGCGGGTGCGAGTACGTCGACGAGCTGGTCGGGACGGCGGAGCCGCTCGCCGGCGATAGACAGCTGGCGTGCGACGAGGCCTCGCGTGTACTTGGCGTCGTGTGAGGCGACCACACCTTCACGCCGGACGTGCACCGCAACTGTCCTTGCGGCGAGCGGACCTCTCGGTCGCCAGGTCGCCGCGTAGTCGTTGGAGCGCAGGTCGACCACCAGGTCGCGTCCCGCGGCCTCGACGAGGAGGCTGCCCAGCTGCTCGCGCCAGAACGACGTCAGGGCGCCGATGCCGGGCAGCCGGGTGCAGATCCCGAGACGGTAGGGCGGGATCCGGTCGTTCAGTCGCACCGTCCCGAAGAGCGAGGACACGATGACGAGGTTGCGGTTGGCCCACCGCCGCGCTGCGGTGTCCAGGCTGGCGAGATCGAGACCGTCGTACAGCACACCCGTGTAGAGGTCGGCGGCCTTGAGGGTGGGCGCACTGCGCAGCTTGGTGTCCCGCTCGACCTCGTCGTCCATCCGCTCCGAGAGCGCGAGCCGTTCGCGGGCGAGTCGCCGGTCGCCGCTCGCCAGCTCGATCAGGGCGTCCACCAGGCGCTCGCGGGCCGGGGTCAGCTCCGGCCAGGACAGCGTCTGAAGGTCGAGCGGCTTGCCCCGACGCGCGCTCGTCTTGCCCTCCGAAGGCGGCAGCAGGACCAGCACGGAGCGCGAGCCTAGGGGAGGGCACCGGGAGCAGGCGGACAGAAGACCACCCGCTTAGGCTCGCGCGGTGCCCCTGCGCCCGCCGCTTCACCTCAGCCCGCTCGACCAGCAGCTCAGTGCGGGATTCGCGGCTGTGCGTGCTGAGCTCGGCGTGCCGGCGGGTTACCCCGAGCCGGCCTTGCGCGAGGCGCGCGAGGCGGCAGCGCGTGATGTCTCAGCCGGGAGGCTCGACGCGCGCGACCTCGAGTTCGTCACGATCGACCCACCGGGCTCGATGGACCTCGACCAGGCGTTGCACATCGAGCGGAGGGGGAGCGGCTACCGGGTGCACTACGCGATCGCCGACCTCCCGGCGTTCGTTCAACCCGGCGGTGCGCTCGACGCCGAGACCCATGCGCGTGGCGAGACCTACTACGCACCCGATGGCACCCAACCCCTGCACCCCCGCGAGCTCTCAGAGGGGGCCGCGAGTTTGCTCCCGGAGGTGGATCGCCCAGCGCAGCTCTGGCAGCTGGACCTCGACAGCTCCGGCGAGCTGGAGCGCACCGAGGTCAGACGGGCGATGGTCCGCAGCCGGGCCCGGCTGGACTACGCAGGCGTGCAGCGGCAGCTCGACTCGGGAGCTGCCAGTGAGGCCCTGTTGCTGCTCTCGGAGGTGGGCAAGCTGCGGCAGGAGCGCGCGACCGCACGCGGGGCTGTGACGCTCAACCTCCCCGAGCAGCTCGTGGAACGCGGTCCTGACGGCTCCTACGAGCTCACCTACCGCGCCGCACTTGCCGTGGAGGGATGGAATGCCGAGATCTCGCTGCTCACCGGGATCGCGGCGGCCCGGTTGATGATCGAGGCCAAGGTCGGCCTGCTCCGCACCCTGCCCAAGCCCTCGCAGCAGTCAGTGGCGAGCTATCGGCGCAGCGCGCTCGCGTTGGGTGTCGCATGGCCCGAAGGCATGTCCTACGGCGCGTTCGTGACCAGCCTCAACCCCGAGGTGCCCTCCCACGCCGCTCTCGTCCGGCTCGCGACCATGCTCGTCCGAGGCGCCGGCTACGTGGCCTTCGACGGGACGGTCCCCGACGACGCCGAGCACTCAGCCGTGGCGTCGCCGTACTCGCACGTCACTGCTCCGCTCCGACGTCTCGTCGACCGCTACACCGGAGCCACGTGCGTGGCGCTCTGTGCGGGTGAGCCGGTGCCGCCGTGGGTCCGCGCCGCCCTTCCCCTGCTTCCGGAGGAGATGGCGAGCGCGGATCACCGGGCGCACGCCCTCGACCGCGCTGTCATCGACGTCGCCGAGGCCGTGATGCTGGCGCCTCGGGTGGGGGAGGAGTTCGACGCCGTCGTTGTCGAGGCCGACGCGGGCCGCGGTGAAGTGCAGCTGCGCAACCCTGCCGTGCGCGCGCGATGCGACGGCCAGGCGCTGCCGCTCGGCCGCGAGGTGAAGGTTCGCCTGGTGGTGGCGGACCCGGCCACTCGGGCGCTCCGCTTCGCGTTGGTGTGATCCGCCGCTAGCCTGTGAGGTGCGGCGGAGGAGCCGTCCGGACGGCCGCGTCAGCCCGCTGTGCTCCGGCACGGAGGTGCTGCCGAGGAAAGTCCGGACTCCACAGGGCAGGGTGGTCGGCAACACCGACCCGGGGTGACCCGCGGGACAGTGCCACAGAGAACAGACCGCCTCGGCGCTCGCGTCGAGGCAAGGGTGAAACGGTGGTGTAAGAGACCACCGCGCCGCTGGTGACAGCGGTGGCACGGCAAACCCCACCCGGAGCAAGGTCAGACAGGGAGCGTTCGAGGGCGGCCCGCCCGAGCTCCCGGGTAGACCGCTAGAGGGCGTCGGCAACGGCGTCCCGAGATGGATGGCCGTCCGGTCGCGCAAGCGACCGACAGGATCCGGCTTACAGGGCGACTCCTCCGCCGCCCGCAGGGCGGGCAGCCAGCACCGCCGCCTTGGGCTCCGTCAGTCCTGGGCCTGGAGTAGGGCGGCCCCTGGCTCCGCCCGTGGCGTGGGGACCCGGCGCAACCGCGACGAGCTGATCCACGCCGTCGCCTCGGGGGCAGGCATCGCGGGGGCGTAGCGGAAGCCCTGTCCCAGCCGGCAGCCGAGCGCGCGCACGGCCTGTTCCTCCTCGCGGGTCTCGATGCCCTCGGCGACGACATCAAGGCCGAGCCCGTGAGCCATGTCGACGAGTCCCTTCGCGAGTCGCGAGTCGCGCTCGTTCTGGGTGAGGCGGTTCACGTAGGACCGATCCATCTTCACCACGCGGACAGGGAAGTCGCGCAGGTGCGACAGCGAGGAATGGCCGGTGCCGAAGTCGTCGAGCGCGAGGTGCACACCCATCGCGTCGAGCTCACTCAACGCCGACCGGGCCGCTTCGCCGGCCAGCAGGGAGCGCTCGGTAATCTCGAGCACCAGCTTGCCCGGCGGCAGCCCATGGCGGGTCAGCGACTCGCGCACGATGCCGGGCAGGGTGCCGGCCTCGAGCTGCGGGGCAGCCACGTTGACCCCGATCTGCAGCTCGAAGCCTGCCGCGAGCCACGCGGCAGCCTGGCGGCACGCCTCGTTCAGCACCCAGGCGCCGAGGGTGAGGATGAGGCCGCTCTCCTCACTGGCGGGCACGAACTCGTCAGGGCTGATCCATCCCCGAGTCGGGTGCTGCCACCGGACGAGCGCCTCGAACCCGGCGATGCCGCCGTCGTCGAGCTTCATCACGGGCTGGTAGTGCACGCCGAACTGCTCGTGGGCCAGCGCCTCCCGCAGCTCCAGGTCGATCGCCATGCGGTGCAGCAGCGCCGCGTGCATCGACGGTGCGAACACCTGGACGCGTCCCCGCCCGCCGCTCTTCGCCTCGTACATGGCGAGGTCTGCTTCGCGAAGGAGCTGCTCGACGTCCTTGCCCGGCTCAGCCAGCGCGATGCCGATGCTGCCGCTGATGTGCAGCGTCCGCCCTGCCACCCGCACGGGCTGGTTCAGCACGGCGAGCAAGCGCTCTGCCACGGTCACTGCGGCAGCCGCGTCCCTGACGTCGATGAGCAGCGCGGCGAACTCGTCGCCTCCGAGGCGTGCCAGCATGTCGCGCTCCGACAGGCAGTGCTGCAGCCGCTGCGACACGACGCGCAGCAGCTCGTCACCTGTCGAGTGGCCGAACGTGTCGTTGACCGCCTTGAAGCCGTCGAGGTCGCAGAACAGGACGGCGGCGTCACGTGCGCGCCGCGCTCCCGTGAGCGACAGGTCTGCCTGACTCATGAACTTGTCACGGTTGGCGAGGCCGGTGAGCGCATCAGTGGTCGCCTGCACAAGCAGCTCGTCCTCGAGCTGCTTGCGCGCCGTGATGTCCGTGACCATCGTGAGTGAGCCCTCGAAGCGGCCTTCGCTGTCGAAGAGGGGCGTGGCCGAGACCCAGACGTGCATGTCCGTGCCGTCCGGTCGGGAGTACTTCATCTCGTACTTCTCGCTGCCCTTGTGCCGCTCCTGGACCCGCTGCTCGCTCACGGCCTGCTGCATCTCGTCCAGGGACGGCGCGATCACGTCGAGCACGGGACGGCCGATGATCTCTTCCGCCGTCAGGCCGGTCATCTCCGCGGCGCGGTCGTTGATGAAGACCGTGACCGCGTCGGCGTTCACCAGCCAGATCCCGTCGCTGGACGCCTCGACAATGCGGCGGTGGCGGTCTTCCGACTCCGCGAGCGCGCGCTCGGCTGCCCTTCTCGCCGTGACGTCACGGGCCTGGACGACCATCGCACCCAGGAGCGGATCGTCCAGCCGGTTGGTGAGGTGGAGCTCGTAGTCGTGGGCCTCGTGGTTGACATCCGCCCACGCGAGGTCAAGGGAGGCCTTGCCCGTGTCCCTCGCTTGCGTGAACGCGAGGTCGAACTGGGCGCCCGGCGGAAGCGTTCGGGCGAGGTGCATGCCGATGAGGGCCTCCTCGTCGGCGACGAGTCGCCCGAGGGAGGGGCTTGCCCACGTGATGTGCCCTTCGGCATCCAGCAGCAGGGTGACGTCGCTCGACCCGTCGACGATCGCCTCGACGCGGCGCGATCGGCGCGCCATCTCGGCGAGCAGCGCGTTGTTCTCCAGCACGAGCAGCAGCTGGCGAACCATGACCAACCCGAGCATCCCGGTGCCCATCACGAGCTGGCGGGTGGACAGGTACGCGAGCCGGCTCACTCCGGCCCCGACGGCCGCGCACACCGGCAGGTAGGGAAGGAGCAGCAGGAAGCGACCGAGCGGGAGCGACGTCGCACGCGGCCGGCTTTCCGGCCGCTGGAGCCCGGCTCCGAGCGCGATGAGGCACAGGCCGGCAACCAGGCCGAGATCAAGCACATCGCCGGGTGTGTAGGCAGCGCGGGACTCGAGGATGTAGGTCGCCACGTTGCTCGCGGCCAGTCCCACCACGCCCAGGCCGACGGTCAGCAGCGGGAGCCGCTGGCGTCCAGGGAGCCTGACGGCGGCTGCGAGTACGGCGACCACGATGACCACGTCCGCGACCGGGTAGCCGGCCTGGACCAGGTCGGAGTCCCCGACCGTCGGGGGCAGCAGTGCTTGCAGCCCGACCCACCCGGCGAAGAACAGCGAGCTGCCGGTGATCGCACCGTCGAGCACGATGCGCAGTCGAGAGGCCCTCGCGTCCGGGGCCGAGGGGAAGCTCAGCGCGGCCACGACCGCCGCCACCGAGCTGAGCACGAAGAACAGGTCCGCGGGACCTGGGCGAGTGTGCTGGTCGAGTCCGAAGACGAGCAGGACGAGAACGACGTTGCCCACCGCCCAGGACGAGGCCGCGAGCGCGGCCCAGCGCCAGGCGCGCTCGGTCTCGCGGTCCCGACCGCGGGCACTCAGGCACAGCACCACAGCGAGGAGCGCAGCGGCTGTCTGGGCCAGATCACCCACCAGCTCGCGCGCGGGCTGGCCGCTGAAGGGATGCCACACGACGAGGCCGGCCAACGCGAGCGTGACCGCGAGCAAGCTCGAAGGCAGCAGCGGAGGCCGCGCTCTGCCCATCGCTCGCACTGCGACATCCTCCCTCTCTGTCATGTATCGATCACAATGAGCGACAGGAGGGCGGAGCGGCACCCCCCGAGGAGGGGGTTTGGGGTGGTCCCAACGGACCAGCCATAACGGTTCAGTCCTGGAGCAGCTGCCCCAAACCGGCGATCTCGAAGACTCTCCGGACATGCGGCGCGGCTCCGGCGACCTTCAGCTCCCCGCCGTGGCGGCGCTGAGCCCTGAGGCCTCCCGCGATGGCGCCCAGGCCGCTCGAGTCCACGAACGACACGTCGCTGAGGTCGATGACGAGCACGGCCGGCTCCGTCTCGCCCACCTGCTCGATGGCGGCACGCAGCTCTGCCGCACACGCAAGGTCCACCTCCCCGGAGACCACCACGGCAGGAGGTCCCTCGGAGCGAGTTCGGATGTCGATCTGGGTGAACAGCACCAGGCCTCTCGTCAGGTGGCCGTCCTACCACTCCGCGGTGGCGTCCGCCACGGTTGCCTGGGCTCGGCCGCACCGGGTGCGGGACCGGCCGCCACCGGGTAGGGCAGCACCATGACCTCACTGACCGCGCCCTTGCGCTGGGCAGCACATCAGGAGCGCGAGTACGTCGGCGCCGGCCCGGAGCGCCCGTTGGGGTCCTTCGGGCTCCTCATGGCCGGATACGCGGGCTTCGCGGGGGCCGGGGCCCTGCTCATCCGCCGTAGCCGACCCGACTACTCGCGGCCGCGCTGGTCGGACCTGGCCCTCCTGGCAGTGGCAACCGCCAAGCTCTCGCGTCTCCTGGCCCGCGACCGCGTCACCAGCCCGCTGCGGGCCCCCTTCACCCAGTTCGAGGACTTCGCGACCGCCGATGAGGTGGAGGAGTCTCCGCGGGGCAGCGGCCTGCGCCGGGCGGTGGGGGAGCTGGTCACCTGTCCCTGGTGCCTGGCCCAGTGGGTGGCCACGGGGCTGGTGGTGTCGTCGGTGCTCGCGCCCCGCGCCACCCGGCTGACCTGTGCCGGTCTGGCCGTGGTGGCCGCGTCCGATGCCCTCGCCCACGGGATGGACCGACAGGCCAGCTCCGCCTGAGCTCGCAGGCCCCGCACGCGCTGAGGGCCGGCACCCGAGTGGGGTGCCGGCCCTCAGCGCGTAAGCGAGGTGCCAGTCGGTGCTGGTTGCCTCGGGTCCGCTACTTCTTCGCCGCGCGCTTGGCGGTCGACTTCTTGGCCGTCCGCTTCGCCGGAGCCCGCTTCGCGGTCTTCTTGGCAGTCGACTTCTTGGCAGTCGACTTCTTGGCAGTCGACTTCTTCGCAGTCGACTTCTTGGCGGCCGACTTCTTCGCCGGAGCCCGCTTCGCGGTCTTCTTGGCAGTCGACTTCTTCGCGGTCTTCTTGGCGGCC
>JAVEEJ010000087.1 GCA_030840515.1 Frankiaceae bacterium
GTGTCTCGACGGGTCCCTTCACCCAACGCGTCGCGCTCACCGCCTTGCAGGACGCGACCGCCGAGCTGGTGAACGGCGGCGTGCTTCCCGCGACCACGCGGGCACTCAACTGACCATGAGACGGCGAGGGCTGCTCGTCGTACTCGTGGCCGCGTTGTGCTTTCCCGTCCCGGCGCAGGCCCACGAGACCGACCCGCGCGTCCTCACTGTCCTCGATGACATCCGCCCGGCGCTCCCCGCGGGTGTGGTGGTTCAGATCCGGTCCAGCCTCGCGGAGGAGCTGGTCGCGGAGAACCCGACACCCACCCCACTGGTCGTGCTGGGAGACGAGGACCGACCGTTCCTGCGCATCTCGCACAGCGGCGTGGAGGCCGACCTCAACAGCGCCGACTGGTACCTCACCAACAGCCCGACCGGCACCGGACCGCTACCCCCAACCGCCGTGCGCGGTGCCCCTGCCCGCTGGGTCACGGTCAGCACGGGTGACTCGTGGGGCTGGTTCGACCACCGCTTGCACCCGCAGCGCCTGACCGCACCGACCAACGTGAGGAAGCGCACGCAGGTCGGCGAGTGGCAGGTGCCTTTCGAGTACGGCGGATATCGCTCGCTCGTGGTGGGTCATCTCGAGCTGGTCCCTTTGCTTGGCGCGTTCAGCAACACGGTCGATCCTGCTCCGCCCGGGTTGACCGTGTCGGTGCTGCCCGGCCGCTTGCCCGGCCTGTTCCTCGTCGACGTAGCCGGTGCGGACGTCGTCGTGTTCGGCACGGACGGCAAGCCGTTCCTGCGTCTCGGCAAGCACCTCGTCGAGGTGGACGAGGGCAGCCCGAGCTGGGCAGAGGATCAGCGCGCGCGCGGCAACGTCGTGACGACGGCGGCACATCGCCCGCAGTGGCATCGGCTCGCCACGACACCGACCATCACCTGGCTCGAGCCGCGGCTCCGCTACCCCCGCGACCTGCCGCGCGACCCGTCGAAAGCGGCGGACCTGCAGCGGTGGAGCGTGCCGCTCACGGTCAACGGCAGGCGCGGGGAGCTCGCGGGCCTCATCCGGTGGACACCCGCACCGGGAGTGACCAGCGGTGGCGCCGGTTCCGACAAGGCGCGGGTCTTCACGGTGATCGGCATTCTGCTGCTCGGTGTGGCGCTCGCGACCGGGCTCAGCCTGTGGCGGCGACTCCGTCGCTGAGCCGCTCCCAGCCTGTGGCGGACTGGGCGACAAACCCTCATAATCCGGAGCATCCGACCCCCACGGAGGCTCCTCATGGCTCGCACGCCCTCCGCACTTGTCGCGCTCGCACTGTTGGCGGCCGTTGGTCCGGCCACCGCTGCCTTGACACCCGCGTCGGCAGACTCAGCGGCCGCAACCGGGGCGTTCGGCCCGCTGTTCCAGGACCCGGCCGGCCACACGTGCGTGGCGCAGGACCCGGCGCCCAAGTGCAAGCCCGCCGCTATGGCAGTGGCGCAGCTGCCGGATGGCCGGGTCCTCTACTGGGACGGCCTCGAGGGGATGAACAAGGTCCAGTACAACGTCGTCGCTGAGTTCGGCAACACCGCGCAGAACGACCAGACCCGGCTGCTCGACATGCGCGATGGCTCACCCTCGTGGTCGATTCCCAGCCCCGAGGACGGTGGCGCCAACCCGAAGGGGAACCCCGGCGGTGAGTACCTGCCCGGCGTGCCGCACAACGACGACAACAAGGCCAACGACGGAGATCTGTTCTGCTCCTCGCTGGTGCAGCTAGCCGACGGGACGCTGCTCACCGCGGGCGGGACCAGCTACTACCTCGAGCCCGGCGTCAGCGGCCAGCCCTACGGCGTCACCGAGCTCGAAGGCCTCAAGGTGACCCACGTCTTCGACCCCGCCCACAACACCTGGCGGCTGTCCGGCGACATGAACTACGGGCGCTGGTACCCCGGCCTCGTCACGCTCTCCGACGGCCGGCTGTTCGTCACCAGCGGTGTCACCAAGCTGCTCAAGCCGCTCTACCCCAGCCACCCCACGGACTCCGGGACAAACGTCAAGCAGACCGAGACCTACGACCCCGCCACCAAGAAGTGGACCTACACCGGCAGCACCGGCGACAAGAGCCTGCCGCTATACCCGCGGCTGCACCTGCTCCCTGACGGCAACGTCTACTACGACGCCGGCGGCCAGACCTACAACCCGCAGGGCCAGTCCTACGACGAGGCCCTGTGGAACATGGCCTCGTCCTACAACCCCCGCACCAAGACCTGGACCGACCTGGGCGTCCCCAACATCGGCCCGATCCCGAGTGCGGGGTTCCGCGGGTCGGGCTTCTCGCTGCTGCTGCCCCTGAGCTACAAGGACGGCTACAGCAAGGCGCGCGTGCTGTCGGCGGGCGGCGTCATCGGCGTCAGTCCAGGCAGCTACCTCGCCACCGACACCTCCACCCTCAACACGATCGACACCGCCAACGGCGACAAGCTCACCAGCGAGGACGGCGGCACCCTCAACAACCGGCGCTGGTACTCGACCGGCGTGCTGCTCCCCAACGGTCAGGTGCTCGCGGTCAACGGAGCCGACCGGGACGAGGTCGTCAACCCGGGCAGCGGAACGCCCGTGATGCAGGCCGAGCTGTGGAACCCCGCGACCAAGACCTGGAGCAAGGCGGCCAGCCTCGCCGCGGACCACGGCCGGACCTACCACAACACGGCGATGCTGCTTGCCGACGGCAGCGTGCTCATCGGCGGGCACGCGCCCATCGGCACCGGCTACGCCTTCCAGACCAACCTCGGCCACGACAACCTCGGGCTCTCCCGCGCAGAGGCTGACCCCACGTTCCAGATCTACCGCCCGCCGTACTTCTTCCAAGGCCCGCGCCCCACCATCAACGGCGGAAGCCGGCTGCTGCACAACGGCGGCGCGATCAGCCTGGAGACGCAGCAGGCGCCGGACGTGCAGTCGGTCCTGCTGGTGCGCAACCCGTCGCTGACGCACCTCATCGACGCCGACCAGCGCAGCGTCGAGCTGCGCATCACCAAGCGGTCCGACGGGCGGGTCGAAGCGGCCGTCCCGGGCTCGGCCGTCGTTCCGCCCGGCCCCTACCTCGCCTTCGTGACGACCAAGGACAGCGCGGGGCACGTGCTGCCGTCAGTCGGCCGCCAGGTCTTCGTCGGCGAGACGCTGCCGGCCTACATCTCCGGCACCGATACGAAGCACCAGCCGGACAAGCCCAAGAACAAGCCCAAGGCCAAGGGATCGAGTACGACGACTCCTGGCATCGGCGTTGCCGCGGCATCCGACCCCTCGACTGCTGCCGGCCTGGCTGCGACGCGCACGGCCTTCGCGAGCCCGTCGAAGCACCGTGCGCCGGCGTGGCCGATCTGGCTGGCAGTCGCCGTACTCCTCGGCGCATTCATGTCCTTCCTGCGCCGAGGGATCGCGCGCAGGCCCTGAGCTCTAGGGTGCCCGGATGAGCCTTGTCTGGGTGCCGTGGGAGCAGGTGCGTGAGGGCATCGGGGAGATCCCGGGCCTGACCATCCAGGTCAGCGACCCGGCGGCCGAACCTCCGCCGTGGGCCGCCGACGTGATGGTCTACGTCCCGCCGTTCCTCGCCTCCGGCAGGCCCGTCGACGTGATCCGCGAGCTACCCCAGCTCGAGCTCGTGCAGCTCCTGACCGCCGGGGCCGACACGATCATCCCGCACGTCCCGGAGCGGGTCGCGCTGTGCACGGCGCGAGGTGCGCACGATGCCGGCACTGCTGAGTGGACGGTGGCCGCGATGCTCGCGAGCCAGCGCGAGTTGCCGCGCTTCGTCCGGGCTCAGGACGAGCGCCGGTGGGACTTTGCGTTCACCCGCTCGCTTGCCGACAAGCGCGTGCTCATCGTCGGCTACGGCTCGATCGGCGGCGCCATCGAGCGGCGGCTCGCCGGTTTCGAGGTCGAGGTGGTGCGGGTAGCCCGCTCGGCCCGCGACGGCGTCCACGGCCTCGAGGAGCTGCCGCGCCTGCTGCCGTCTGCCGACGTGGTGGTGCTGATCGTGCCGCTGACGCCGCAGACCCGCGGCATGGTGGACAAGGACTTCCTGGCCTCGATGAAGGACGGCGCGCTGCTGGTCAACGCCGCGCGCGGACCGGTCGTGGATACCGATGCGCTGCTGGCTGAGCTGGCCAACGAGCGGATCCGGGCGGCGCTCGACGTCACCGACCCTGAGCCGTTGCCGGCCGAGCACCCGCTGTGGGCCGCTCCCGGGCTGCTGCTCACCCCGCACGTTGCGGGCTCGAACGAGGCCTCGGTGGCACGCGTGTTCGGGGTCGTGCGCCGCCAACTGGAGCGCTGGGCCGCGGGGGAACCGCTCGAGGGACTGGTGCAGGGCGAGTACTAGCGGCATCGGGGACCGATTTGCCCGTTACCGATCGGCCCCGCGATCCCGTCGTTCACCCATTCGGCGGAACCACCCTGCCCGGTTGGGGCCGACATCTATGACCATGGGGCGCCCGATCGGGATGCCGCTGTGGGGGAGCGCGCGCTCCGTCAGCAGCGGGACGATGACGGCTGTCGGCGTCTCGGTCCTGATCAGCGCAGCCTTCGCCGCTGCCCTGCAGCTGCTGCCGTCGGCAGCCTCTGAGGTCCTGTCCGACGTTGGACTCCTGCTCGCCGCGCTCGCCGCCTCCGCCCTGCTCTGGCGCGCAGGGCGCAAGCGTCGTGGCCGCGACCGGGCCGGCTGGTGGCTGCTCGCCCTCTCGGCGCTGTCGTGGGCGCTGGGCGAAGCCACCTGGGACATCCTCCAGCTCGTCCTCGGCCGCGAGCTCCCGTTCCCGTCACTCGCTGACATCGCCTACGCGGGCGCGGTGCCGATCGGGCTCTTCGGGCTGCTGATGCTGCGGCGCGCTGTGGGGGCCAACCACGCGCGACTGCTGCTCGACGGCTGGCTCGTCGCTGCCGGCGTGCTCGTCGTGGTCAACGCGTTGGTCCTCGCACCGCAGCTCGCGGGCGGGCCGCACGACCTGCTCCGCCTGGTGCTCGGCCTCGGGTACCCGGTGGGCGATGTGCTGCTCCTCACCGTTGCGGTCACCGCGGTGCGGCTCGGGCCCAGGGCTGAGCGCGGTTCGCGGGCGCTGCTCGTCCTCGCCTTCGGCGCCATGGCGGTCGCGGACTTCGCCTACGCCCCGGGGGCGATCGCCGACAACTGGTTCGCCGGCGACCTCTCTGACCCGTTCTGGTTGCTCGGCTATCTGCTCCTCGCGAGCGCCGGTCTCCGGCAGGCGCGGGCGGGCAGGAGCGGCGAGCTGCCTGTGCTCCAGGTGACGCGCGCCACCGTCCTGCTGCCGCCCGTGGTGCTCGCGTCCGCCGGCACCGTGCTCATCCTCGGTGCCCTGCTCGGACGCAAGCCCGGAGGGCTCGAGGTCGGCGTAGCGGTCAGCGTCCTGGTGGCGCTCGCGTTGCGGCAGACGCTGACCTCCCTCGACAACGCGGCATTGACCCGTGAGCTGCTGCAACGCGAGGACCTGTTCCGCTCATTGGTCCAGGGCTCGAGTGACGTCATCACGGTCTGGGACAGCGATGGGGCGATCCGCTACTGCAGCCCTGCGGTCACCCGGGTCTTCGGGTCGGACCCGGATGAGCTGCTCGGCTCGCACCTGGAATCGGTCATCCACCCCGACGACGTCCCGGCCGTGCGGCGGGCGCTGCGGGGTCTCGAGGACGAGTCGGTGGCGTCGGTGCGCTTCGAGTGCCGGGTCGAAGGCGCGGACGGGGTCTGGCGGGCGACCGAGTCCACCGCGAGCGATCACCGCCACAACCCCAGCGTCCGCGGACTCGTCTTCAACACCCGCGATGTGAGCGACCGGGACGCGCTGCGCGAGCAGCTGGTGCACCTCGCCTACCACGACCCGTTGACCGAGCTCCCCAACCGGACCCTCTTCCGCGACCGCGTGGGCCAGTCCCTGTTGCAGCGACGGGCCGGACAGGCCCCCGTCGCCGTGCTGTTCCTCGACCTGGACGGTTTCAAGGCGGTGAACGACTCCGCCGGCCACGCAGTGGGAGACGAGCTGCTCCGCCAGTGCTCACTGCGGCTGCGCACAGCACTGCGCGGGGGTGACACCGTGGCTCGGCTCGGCGGCGACGAGTTCGCCGCGCTTCTCGACGACAGCTCACTGTCCGGGGGAGCACTGGAGGTGGCCCAGCGCGTGCTGGCCGCGTTGAGCGAGCCCTTCGACATCGCGGGTCGCTCCGTGGTCATCGGTGCGAGCCTGGGGATCGCCTTCGGCGCGACCGATGCCGACGCCGACGAGCTGCTCCGCAACGCCGACCTCGCCATGTATCGGGCCAAGGCCGCCGGCAAGGGGCGCATCGAGGTGTTCGCACCCGAGATGCACCAGGAGCTTGTGCAGCGGGTGGAGGTCGAGGCCGACGTGCGACGCGGGCTGACCGCGGGCGAGTTCTTCCTGGCCTACCAGCCCGTGGTCGACCTGCGCACCGGTCAGGTGGTCGAGGTCGAGGCGCTCCTGCGCTGGCAGCACCCCGAGCGCGGCCTCGTCTCACCCGTGGACTTCATCGGCGTCGCCGAGGAGACAGGCCTCATCGTGCCGCTCGGGCGCTTCGCGCTGCAGGAGGCGTGCCGACAGCTGGCGCGCTGGCGTCGCGCCGGGCACCAGCTGGGCGTCGCCGTGAACCTGTCCGCGCGCCAGATCCAGGCACCCGGACTGGTGGACACCGTCGCGGCGGCGCTCCGAGCGCACGGGCTCCCCGCCACCTCACTGACGCTGGAGATCACCGAGAACGTCCTGGTCGACCACGACGAGCGCACGGTCGCGAAGATCGAGCTGCTGCGTGAGCTGGGGGTGCGGCTCGCGATCGACGACTTCGGTACCGGCTACTCCTCCCTGGCGTACCTGCGCCGGTTCCCTGTCGACGTGCTCAAGGTCGACCGCTCCTTCGTGTCCGGCGTGGGACAGGGCGGGGACCTGACGGCTCTCACCTCGACGATCGTGCGCCTCGGCCGTGAGCTCGGCCTGACCCTGGTGGCGGAGGGCATCGAGGACGCGGTCCAGCTCGACGCGCTGCTCGCCATGGGGTGCCACCGGGGCCAGGGATACCTGTTCAGCCGCCCCACGACTCCCGAGGCGATCGCGATGCTCCTGCGGGAAGGTGGGGACCTGGTGGCCGACCACAAGAAGCCCGCTCGGACGTCCGCAGTCTGAGCCTCAAGATCTCAGGATCCGAGACCTCGGCCTGGTCTCGGCTTGACACCGGCCCGCCGGGTGAGTGACCGTTCCCTCGTGTCCCGCCAGATCTCCGTAGTTCGAGCGCGCGTGCGCTGACCTCCTCCGTCAGCCCACGCGCGAGCCCCTCTGTGCCACCGGCACGAGGGGTTTCGTGTTTTCTCCCCCGTTTCACGACAGCAGAAGGACGCAAGCCGTGGCAGAGCAGCTCACCGGAGCCCAAGCGCTGGTTCGTGCGCTCGAAGCGGTCGGGGCCGACACGGTCTTCGGCATCCCTGGCGGCGCGATCCTTCCGGCGTACGACCCGATCTTCGACTCCACCCAGGTCCGGCACATCCTGGTGCGGCACGAGCAGGGCGCCGGCCACGCAGCCGAGGGCTACGCGCTCGCCACCGGTCGGGTCGGGATCTGCATGGCCACCAGCGGTCCCGGCGCCACCAACCTGGTGACGCCGAT
>JAVEEJ010000253.1 GCA_030840515.1 Frankiaceae bacterium
GGTCCAGCAAGGCTCTGGCCAGCGGCGTCAACGAGCTGTGCGCGGCCCTGCGCCCGCACGCCCGCGAGCTGGTGGACGGCTTCGGCATCCCCGAGATGTGGCTCGCCTGCCCGCTGCTGGACGGCGAGCAGGTCACGACGCAGCCCCCGGCCGAGGAGGCCCCGGCGGACCTGACGGCGGTCGGCTGACCCTCGCCTGATCGCCGCGGCCCGCACCGGAGCGCCCCGGCCGGGGCCCTGCCGTACGGCCGGCGGTGATCACGAACCGGTGCGCGCGCCGCGTCCCGCCTCGATGTCGGGCATCCGGACGGCGATCCACTCCACGAGACCGGTCAGATGCTCGGTCAGCTCCGCGCCGAACTCGGTGAGGCTGTAGGTCACCTGCGGCGGGGTGGTGGGGGCGACCTCGCGGTCGAGGAAGCCGTCGGCCTCGAGCGTGCGGAGAGTCTGCGCGAGCATCTTCTCGCTGACGCCGCCGATCGTCCGGCGCAGCGCGCTGAACCGCATCGGCCCCGTGCGCAGCGCGGCGAGGACGAGCACCGCCCACTTGCTCGTGACGTGGTCCAGGACCGTGCGGCTCGGGCAGTTGCTGTCGAACACGTCGCCCTTCCTCCGTCCCGAGGACTCCACGACCTGCGCGCTCACATTCGCCTCCGATACTTACCATCCGGTACGTACTTACAGATCGTAAGCCCTCTGGATAGCGTTATCGCCATGATCACTCTCACCGGAGTCAGCGGGAACCTGGGCCGCATCGTCATCGAGGACCTGCTGACGCGCGTCCCGGCCACCGAGCTCGTCGCGATCGCCCGCACCCCCGAGAAGGTGGCCGACCTGGCCGAACGCAGCGTCGAGGTCCGCCGGGGCGACTACGACGACCCCGCGTCGCTGTTGGAGGCGTTCGCCGGCTCCGACGTGCTGCTGTTCGTCTCCGGCTCGGACGTGACGCCCGGCGTCCGGCAACGCCAGCACACCGATGTCGTCGACGCCGCGAAGGCGGCGGGCGTCGGCCGGGTCGTCTACACGAGCGCGATCCACGCGCAGGACGGCCCCGGCTTCCTCGCCGACCACGGCTTCACCGAGAACCTCCTGCGCGACTCGGGCGTGCCGCACACGCTGCTGCGCAACACGTTCTACGAGGAGGTGCTGGTCAACCCCGGCCTGAAGGAGGTTGTCGGGACGGGCGAGCTGAAGGCGGCCGACGAGGGAAACCCGGTCAACTTCGCGACGATCCGCGACATGGGCCTGGCGGCGTCGCGCGTCCTCACCGAGGACGGGCACGTCGGCGCGACCTACGAGATCCGCGGCCCGCTGTGGACCATCGAGGAGCTCGCCCGGACGGTCGCGGAGGTCTCGGGGAAGCCGGCCGCGTACCGCGCCGTGCCCGTCGACGAGCTCGGCCCGCTGGGCTTCGTGTACCAGCTCATCGCGTCGGGCCTGTTCAGCGAGCCGTCCGAGGACCTGGAGAGGCTGCTCGGCCGCCCGGCGACGCCGCTGCGCACCGCTGTGGAGGCTGCTCTCCAGGATTGACAGGCACGTGAGCGACGACGAGGTGGTGTTCGCGGCCCTCGCGGACACCACCCGGCGCCACGTGCTCGACAGCCTGCACGCGCGCGGCGGCCAGACGCTGGTGGCCTGTTGGTTCTCGACCGGCGCATCGACTCCACCTGGGCGGTCGGCGCGTCGCGTGCCGGACGCCCCGGCCCCTTCTCCCGCCGGGTGACGACGAGCGCCACCAGCCACGCGGTGTTCACCAGCGACCGGCCACGCTGCCACCGCCCGTCGAAGGCCCCGCCGGTCTGCAGCACCAGGACCACCGACACGACGGCGGTGACCAGCGCGAACACCTTCCTGTCAGGTCGACGAGAAACCGCGACCAGCAGCATCGCGAGGACGAGAACAGTCAGCGCTGGGCGAGGTCACCGTGCTGCTGGCGGAGGTCACGCTTGAGGATCTTGCCGCTCGGGTTCTTGGGCAGCGCGTCGGCGAACACCACGTACTTGGGGCGCTTGAAGCCGGCGAGCATCTCCTTCGCGTGGGCGTGCACGGCGTCCTCGGTGAGGGTGACGCCCTCCTTCGGCACGACCACGGCCGTCACGGCCTCGATCCACGTCGGGTGCGAGATGCCGAAGACGGCCACCTCGGCCACCCCGTCGAGCTGGTAGAGCGCCTCCTCCACCTCGCGGCTGGCGACGTTCTCCCCGCCGGTCTTGATCATGTCCTTCTTGCGGTCGACCACCGACAGGTAGCCGTTCTCGGTGAGGATGCCCAGGTCGCCCGAGTGGAACCAGCCCCCGCGGAACGCGTCGGCCGTCTTCTCCTCGTCGTTGTAGTAGCCCAGCGCGGCATGCGGGCTGCGGTGCACGATCTCGCCGACCTCCCCCGCGGGCACGGGGTTGTTCTCGTCGTCGACCACGAGCGTCTCGACGTTGACCGACGCGCGGCCGGCCGAACCGGCGTGCGGCAGCTGCTCGTCAGGGCGCAGGATCGTGGCGAGCGGCGACATCTCGGTCTGGCCGTAGAAGTTCCAGAACCGGACGTCCGGCAGCCGGCGCGACAGCTCGCGCAGCACCTCGAC
>JAVEEJ010000255.1 GCA_030840515.1 Frankiaceae bacterium
CGACGGGTTATGGACGTTTCGGCGGGACCCGGCGGTGCGCAAGCCGTCGTGCGGCGAGAAGGGGTGGTCAGGGTGGGAAGCGAGTACGGCGGCTACTCCGCGGCGGCGTCGCGCTCGCGCGCTCGCAACGCGCGCTCGAGTCCGGACTTGCCCTCGTTGAGCAACCGGCTGAGGGCCGGCGGGACGTCACCCGCTGCGAGGCACTCGTCGACCGCCTCGACGGTGGACTCCGACACGTGCAACGTGGGGAACAGACCCTCGACGATCTGCTGCGCCATCGCCGAGGTGCGCGACGACCAGACGCGACGCACCTCGAGGAAGTAGCGCTCGATGTACGGCTGCAGCAGCTCGAGCTGGTCAGGCTGCTGGAAGCCGGCGATCGTCGCGCCCTGCACGGCGTTGGGCAGGTCACCCTGCACGACGACCGCGTCCCACGCCGCGGCCTTCGCCTCCGGGCTTGGCATCGACGCGCGGCAGGTGGCGGCGTGGCGCTCCCCGGCGGACGTCGCGTCGCGCGCCAGCTCGGCGTCGATGTCTCCCTCGCTCGCCCGGCCGGTGGCGGACAGCCGCGCGAGCAGCGACCAGCGCAGGTCGGTGTCGATAGCGAGGCCGGGGACGGAGGAGGTCCCGTCGAGCAGCCCGCGCACCAGGTCCAGGTGCTCGTCGGTGGTGGCCGCCGTGGCGAAGGCGCGGGCCCAGGCCAGCTGGTGGTCCGACCCCGGATCCGTTGAGCGCAGGTGCGAGACGGCGGCCGACGCCAGCTGCTCCATCCCGATCGGCCGGAACGCAGGGTCGGCGTACACGTCAAGCGCCAGCTTCACCTGTCGCAGCAGCGACTGGACGACGCCGATGTCGCTCTCGGCCCCGATGCCCGACAACACCAGGGTCAGGTAGTCACGGGCGGCGAGCTCGGCATCGCGCAGCATGTCCCACGCCGCGGACCAGCACTGCGCGCGGGGGAGTGAGTCGGTGAATCCGCCGATGGACGTGCGCACTGTCTCCAGTGACCGCTCGTCGAGGCGGATCTTGGCGTAGGTCAGGTCCTCGTCGTTGACGAGCACCACGTCGGCGAGCGGCTGCCCCACAAGCGCAGGCACCTCGGTGACGGCACCGACCACGTCCAGCTCGAGCGACTGCCGCCGTACGAGCTGCTCGCCCTGCTTGTCGTAGAGGCCGATCGCCACCCGGTGCGACCGCAGCGTCGGGTGCTCGGGCGAGGCCGCGGACTGATGGACCTGGAATGACGAGTACGCCGACCCGTCGTCGGTCACCACGGCGCGCAGGATGTTCGCCCCGGCGGTCTCGAGCCACTCCTTCGACCACGCAGACAGGTCGCGACCGCTGGCCGTCTCCAGCGCCGAGAGCAGGTCCTGCAACGTCGTGTTGCCCCACTCGTGGTCGCGGAAGTAGTGGCGCAGGCCCTCGAAGAAGGCGTCGCGCCCCACCCAGGAGACGAGCTGCTTGAGCACCGAGGCGCCCTTGGCGTAGGTGATCCCGTCGAAGTTGACCTCGACCGCGTGCATGTCGGGGATGTCCGCGGCGATCGGGTGGGTCGACGGCAGCTGGTCCTGCCGGTAGGCCCAGGTCTTCTCGACGTTCGCGAACGTGGTCCAGGCCGACGTGTACTTCGTGACCTCGCTCTGGCACAGCACCGAGGCGTAGGTGGCGAATGACTCGTTGAGCCACAGGTCGTCCCACCACTGCATCGTCACCAGGTCGCCGAACCACATGTGCGCGAGCTCGTGCAGCACCGTCTCGGCTCGCCGCTCGTAGGCCGCCGCCGTGGTCTTCGACCGGAAGACGTAGTCCTCGAGGATCGTGACGCAGCCCGCGTTCTCCATCGCGCCGGCGTTGAACTCCGGAACGAAGAGCTGGTCGTACTTCGAGAAGGGGTAGGCGTAGTCGAACTTCTCCTCGTAGAACGCGAAGCCCTGCTTCGTCACCTCGAAGATCTCGTCCGCGTCGAGGAACTCAGCGAGCGAGGCACGGCAGTAGACGGCCATCGGGATGTCGCGTCCGTCGCGGGAGCGCACCGAGTCGTCGACGCGGTGGTAGGGCCCGGCGACCAAAGCGGTGATGTAGGTCGACATGCGCGGCGTCGTCGTGAACACCCAGCGCGCGACCCCGTCGCGCACCGGCTCCGCCGTCACCGACAGCTGCTCGTTGGAGACGACCTGCCAGTCGTCGGGCGCGATCACCGTGAGGCTGAACGTGGTCTTGAGGTCGGGCTGGTCGAAGCAGGCGTACATGCCATGCGCGTCGTACGTCTCGAACTGCGTGTAGAGGTACACGCCCCCGTCGACCGGGTCGACGAAGCGGTGCAGCCCCTCGCCGGTGCGCGAGTAGGCGATGTCGGCCACGACGCGCAGCTCGTTCTCGGTGGCAAGCTCGTCGAGCCGCAGCCTGCCTTGCTCGAACGCGTGCGCCGGCAGCGGCTTGCCGTTCAGCGTCGCCTCGTGGAGCTTGACCGCCGCAACCTCGACGAACGTGCCCACACCGGCGTCCCGCGCCGTGAACGTCACCGTGCTCGTCGACCGGAACGTGGTCTCCGACGTGGTGAGGTCGAGCTCGGCCGTGGTCGCGTGCACCTCGATCAGTGCGGCGCGCCGCTGAGCCTCGTCGCGGGTCAGGTTGTTGCCGGCCACGTGTGAATCCCCTCGTCAGAGCCTGGTCGACGCGATCTTCCCACGGGTGTCGTGGCCTCGGCACGGGGAAGGGAACCCACATGAGCGCCGCCCGTGTGGACTTCTGGTTCGACCCCCTCTGCCCCTGGGCCTGGATGACGTCGCGGTGGATCCTCGAGGCAGCGCAGGTCAGGGACCTCGATGTGCGCTTCCACGTCATGAGCCTCGCCGTCCTCAACGAGGATCGGGACCTGCCGGAGGACTACCGCAAGACGCTCGACGCGGCCTGGGGTCCGGTGCGCGTCTGCATCGCCGCCGCCAAGCACCACGGTGACGAGGTCCTCCTGCCGCTCTACACCGCCCTCGGCACCCGCTTCCACCCCGGCGGCGAACCCCGCGAGCGGGCGACGGTGGAGGCGGCCCTGGTCGAGGTCGGGCTCCCGCTCGAGCTGGCCGACGCGATGGACTCCGAGGAGTACGACGACGCGCTGCGCGCCTCCCACGCCTCCGGCATCAGCCGCGTCGGCATGGACGTCGGCACACCGGTCGTCGCCGTCGGGGACACCGCGTTCTTCGGTCCGGTCGTCACCCCGGCTCCCAAGGGCGAGGCCGCGGGCAAGCTGTGGGACGGCGTCCTCGCCGTGGCCCAGACACCAGGCTTCTACGAGCTCAAGCGCACCCGGGACCAGGGTCCGATCTTCGACTAGCCGAACGGCTGACAGCGAGACCCGAGCCGCCCTATCGTCGCGGGATGGACGCTCACTGGTGGAGCTGGGAAGAGGCGCGCTGGGTCGCCTGCGAGCGCTCGGCAGAGGTCCGCGCGGCTGACTTGCCGGCGCAACGCGCTCTGGACACCTCAGCCGAGGATCTGCATCGGACGGCCGAGTCGGTCGTGCTGCAACGGCCCGTCGGGTAGTCGCACCGCAAGCCCGCGCCGCACCCGGTCCGCGGTCCAGGCGCAGGCCAGCGCGTCGAGCCCGTCGTCGCGTCTCGGGCCGCTGGGGAGCGCCGCCATGGCTGCATCCGCATCCAGCCACTCGTCCAACGCGACCAGCCTGGCCTTGAGCCCGACCGCCGTGCGCTTCGGCGCCAGCACCGCACCGCTCATCAGCGTGAAGCTCACCTCCGGGTGGCACTCGACCACTGCGTCCGGACGACCCTCCAGCGCCAGGTCGAGCTCGCGGATCTTGGCGGTGATGTGCCAGGTCTGCAGCGACAACGCCACCCCCCGCGCTCGGAGGGACAGCTCGCAGGCCTCGGCATAGCTGGTCGCCGCGAGGACGGGCCGGGCCGGCGCGGGGAAGACGCACACACCCCGGGCTCCGAGCAGCACGCGGGCGGCGACATCGCACGCACGTGGGCCGTCCTCCGACAGCCCGATCGGGGCGTCAACGGCGGTGGCGGCGACCGTCGTACTCGCTTCCAACACCGCCTCGGCGTCCGGCAGCAGCAGCCACTCCACCTCGCCGTCGCAGACCCGTGCCCCGACCCAACCGCCGCGGTAGCCGTCGACGCCCAACACCGCCGGGCGACTGGATA
The DNA here is from genome assembly GCA_030840515.1 of Frankiaceae bacterium. Taxonomy (GTDB): domain Bacteria; phylum Actinomycetota; class Actinomycetes; order JAVEEJ01; family JAVEEJ01; genus JAVEEJ01. Next base: position 4,164 of record JAVEEJ010000255.1, read on the forward strand.
CGGCAGGATCCCTCGCCATGCGCGTCCACCTCGGTTGTGATCATGCCGGGTACGAGCTCAAGGAGCACCTCGTGGGATGGCTCCGGGAGCAGGGCCACGAGCCGGTCGACCATGGTGCGCACGAGTACGACGCGCTGGACGACTACCCGGCCTTCTGCATCGCAGCCGCAGAGGCGGTGGCTGCCGAGCCCGGCAGCCTCGGCATCGTCCTCGGCGGGTCGGGCAACGGCGAGCAGATCGTCGCGAACAAGGTGCGCGGCATCCGGGCGGCGCTTGCTTTCAGCGTCGACACCGCGCGGCTCGCACGCGAGCACAACGACGCGAACGTGCTCTCACTCGGGGCGCGGCAGTACAGCGAGCAGGACGCGGTGGAATTCGTCGAGGTCTTCCTCGCGACCGCGTTCAGCGGCGACCCGCGGCACCAGCGCAGGATCGACCAGGTCTCCGACTACGAGCGCTCGCTGGGCTGATCCGGACGCGGCTGATTCGGGCCGGGCTGATTCGGGCCTGGCTGCTCGGGTCGTGCGGCCGCGTGCTTCACCACGACCCGCGACTCCGCCAGCTCGATGTCCTCGGGGGTGAGCCGCAGCACGTCGCGGACCCGCATCGCACCGCTCACGCCGAGCTGGGAGGGTCCGGATCCCACCAGCCCGCGCAGGGCTGACTCGTCAGGTCGCGACTGCGGCTTCGGCACGGCAGATCCTCCCCAGATGGTGGCTTCTTCCCGGGCAATCCGGCTTATAGGCTCCCCGTGATGTCTCCCAGCAGCCTTGCACGCGTCACCGCTCCGCAGCGAGCGTGGCGGGCGCTGACGCGACCCTTCCAGGGGCCAGGCGTACCGGAGAGCTCGGGGCTGACGCTGCTCGCTGTGTGCACCGCGGCGTTGAGCACCGTGGATGCGCGATTCCCTGCCTGGGTGCCGCCGGCGTCGCTGGCGCTGCCGCTGCTCGTCGGCGGCTTCCTGCTGCGGCCGCCGTTCTTCCGCTGGCTCGCGGCCGCGGTCGGGCTCGGGCTGGCGATCGACATCGCCGTGCTGGGCGTCGACAAGGTGCGCCCGGGCAACGTCCTGATCATCGCCCTGATCGGCCTCGTCGCGCTGCGGCTGTCGCGGATCCGGGCGCTGACCGGCGTCCAGGGACTGCGCGGCGACACGATGCTGGTCGACCTCCGTGACCGGCTGCAGGCCCACGGCTCCATGCCGGACCTGCCGGCCGGATGGATGTCGGAGGTGGTGATCCGGTCGGCGAGCCGCGCCTCGTCGTTCTCCGGCGACTTCCTGGTCGCTGCGACCGACCACGACCGCCGCATCCTCGAGATCGCTCTCGTCGATGTGTCCGGCAAGGGCGTCGAGGCCGGCACCCGTGCGCTGCTGCTGTCGGGTGCGCTCGGCGGCCTGCTCGGCTCGGTGCCGCCCGAGGAGTTCCTTCCCGCCGCGAACAGTTACCTGCTGCGCCAGCAGTGGAACGAGGGGTTCGCGACCGCCGTGCACCTGGTGGTCGACCTGGAGACGGGGCAGTACCTGCTGGACAGCGCGGGCCACCCGCCGGCTGCGCACTTCGAAGCCGGCAGCGGTCGCTGGCGGCTCGCCGCCGTCGAAGGCACCGTGCTCGGCCTCGAGCCCAAGCCCACCTACGTGGCCGATCGCGGCGTGATGCGTCCGGGCGACGCGGTCCTGCTCTACACCGACGGAGTCGTCGAGACGCCCGGTCGCGACCTCGCGGTCGGGATCGACAAGCTGCTGGGCGAGGCGGAGCGGCTCATCGCCCGCGGCTTCGGAGGCGGCGCGCGGTGGCTGGTGGAGAAGGCGTCACCCAGCAAGAGCGACGACCGCGCCGTCGTTCTCATCCACCGCACCTAGCCGGCGAATATCCGGGGATCAGGGGCGCGTGGTCCAGGCGTCCGGCTCGCCGGCGAGCTGCGTGACGACCTCGGGCAGCTCGCCCGCGGCCACCTGCTCGAGGGTGACGGCCTCCAGCACCGACCGGATGCTCGAGCGCACCGCGATCCACACGGTCTGGAGTGCCGCGGCCGACCCGCCGTACTCGGTGCTCTCAGGCCTGCCGCCCTTTACCCCGGTGAGCGGGCCGTCGACCGCCCGAAGCACATCAGCGATGGTGATGGACCAGGCAGGTCGGGCTAGCCGGTAGCCACCCTCCACGCCACGCTGCGACTGGACGAGGCCGGCGCGCCGCAGCTCTCCCAGGATCGCCTCCAGGAACTTGCGCGGGAGGTCCTGCGCGGCAGCCAGGTGCTCGCCCGTGACCAGGCGGTCCTCGTCGCCGCTGGCGAGTTCGAGCATG
>JAVEEJ010000099.1 GCA_030840515.1 Frankiaceae bacterium
GCGAGTGCGACGATCCAGACGAGCACGAACATCGCGACAATCACGTAGCCCACGATGTTCAGGTCGAGCCCGCTCACCCACGTCCAGAAGGCGCCGCCGAGTGTGAGCTTGTCCTGCGCGATCTGCAGCAGCTCGACCGAGCCGATGAGGAACGCCACCGCGATGGAGAGCCCGGTGATGACGAGGTTGTAGTAGACCTTGCGCACCGGGTGCGAGAACGCCCAGCCGTAGGCGAAGTTCATGAACGATCCGTCGATCGTGTCGAACAGGCTCATGCCGGCGGCGAACAGCACCGGCAGGCAAAGGATCGCGTACCACGGCAGACCGCCCGCGATCGCGCCACCGGCGACGAGCAGCAGGCCGATCTCCGTCGCGGTGTCGAAACCGAGACCGAACAGGAAGCCCAGCGGGTACATGTGCCACGGCTCGCGGATCCGCCCGACGAAACGGCCGAGGAAGCGGTTCATCAACCCGCGCTCGTCGAGGTGCTTCTCGAGCTGGTGCTCGTCGAACTTGCCGCGCTTCATCTCGCGGGACACCCGCATGATGCCGATCATGACGGCCAAGTTGAAGGCGGCGATCAGGTAGAGGAAGACGCCGGACACCAGCGGCCCGATGAAGGTCGTGAACTTGTGCAGGCCGGAGGAGCCGTCCTGCACAGCGCCGCTGATCTTCAGCCCGAATGCGAGCAGCAACGTCAGCCCGAAGACGACCGACGAGTGCCCGAGGGAGAACCAGAAGCCGACCGACATCGGCCGCTTGCCCTCGGCCATGAACTTGCGCGTGGTGTTGTCGATGGCCGCGATGTGGTCGGCGTCGAAGGCATGGCGCATGCCCAACGTGTACGCCGTGACGCCCAGTCCGATCCCGTAGACGCTGTTGCCCACCTCGAAGTGCTGCGGCACCACGGCCAGCAGCAGCACGCCCCAGCCGAGCACATGGAGCCCGACGACAGCAGCTGTGAGGTAGCCCGCCCGACGCCACTCCACGGGCGTGAGCGCCGACTTGATGCGTTGCCTTCTGCTGGGCAGCGGCAGCGCGGGAGTCGGCGCCGCGCAGGTGACCGACACGTGAGCCCTCCCCTTGTGCTGACCGTTCGACCATACGACGGCCACGGCCTTGTTGCAATCTATGTGCAACAGTGGGGATCCGCTCGTCGGGCGTCGCGGAACAGGCCTGGGGTAGGTGCTGGCAGGATGCGAGTGATCGGGAGGAGCAGGAGTGGCTGAGGACCAGACGGGTTCTTCGATCCCGCGGGTCGCGGGAGCGAAGAAGGCCGCCGCGAAGAAGGCCGCGGCCAAGCAGGCCGCGCCCCCGGACGCAGCCACCGCGAAGAAGGCGCCTGCTGACAGGACGCCGGGGGAGAAGGCTCCTGTGAAGAAGACCGCGGCCAAGAAGGCGGCCCCGGCGAAGAAGACGGGCTCCGCAGCCGCTGGCACGTCGGCAGCGACGCCTCTGAAGAAGACGGCGCCCAGCGCCGCGGCGAGCCCGGCCACCCGGTTGCCCGCCCCCCAGGATCCGTTGTTGGCGCCGAGCTCGGGCGGTGGCAGGCAGAAGGCGGTGGTCGCCGGCGGCCTGACCCTCGCCGCGCTGGTGGCCCTGCGCCGGCGGCGCAAGCGCCGCCGCACGATCAACTAGCCGCAGCTCCCCGCAGCAGGACGCGTCCGGGTCGACAAGCCCGCGGCAGCCCGGCGCTGACTCGTGGGTGCTGGGTCAGGAGTGGATCCCGCACTCCACCTTGCCGGTGCCGGCCCAACGGCCGCTGCGCGCGTCAGCGCCGGCCAGCGGCTTGCGGGTGCAGGGTGCGCAGCCGATCGAGAGGTAGCCCTCGGTCAGCAGCGGGTTGACCAGGACCCCGTTGGTGGTCACGTACTCCTCGACATCCGCCGCAGTCCAGGCCGCGATCGGGTTCACCTTCACCTTGCCGCGCTTGGCGTCCCACTCGACGACTCGCGTCTTGCGCCGGCTCAGCGCCTCGTCCCGTCGCAGCCCGCTGGCCCAGGCGAGGTAGGGCGCCAGACCCCGGTTCAGCGGCTCCACCTTGCGCAGCGCACAGCACAGGTCGGGGTCGCTGTCGTGAAGTCGGGCGCCGTACTCGGCGTCCTGCTCGTTCACCGTCAGCAGCGGCAACACGGTGCGCACGTTCACGTCGAGCGTGGCGGCGACGGCGTCACGGGTGCCCAGCGTCTCGGCGAAGTGGTAGCCGGTGTCGAGGAAGAGCACGTCCACGCCTGGCGCGACCTGGGAGGCGAGGTGGGCGACGACGCCGTCCCCCATCGAGGAGGCGACAACGAGCGCCGGTCCGAACGCCTGGTGCGCCCACTGCAGGATCTCGGTGGCGGGGGCACCCTCGAAGTAGCGCCCGGCGGCGACGGAGGTCTCGCGCAGGTAGTCCTCGTCACTGAGCGCGGCTGCCGTGGTCACGAGAGCACCTCCTCGAGATCGACCGGGGCGGGATGCCCGGTGGTGGTGGCGACCCGCGAGAGGACGAGTCGCACCAGCGCCGGATGGGCGCCGATCGGCCCAGCCACCGCGGCCACCCCGTCGGTCGCAGCGATGAGGTCCGGCAGCCGGCCGGGGAAGAGCACGTAGGGGGCCACCGCAACCCGCGAGGCCCCCGAGGCCAGCAGCTGCGCCACTGACTGGGCGATGGTCGGCGGCGCGGACGTGGCGAACCCAGGCAGCACTCTCCAGGCACTCCCAGCCCCCAGCAGCGCGGCGGCCGACGCCACGTCGTCGACTCCCGCGGGGTCACTGCTGCCGACGCCGCCGAGCACTACCCCCCACGACTCGTCATGGGACGCGACACCCACTGCCTCGAGCCCGTCCCGCAGCGCGACCGTGATCAAGGGGTCGGGGCCGAGCGGAGGTGCCGTGCGGAACCGCGTGCGTGGTGCGGCCGCGGCGGCAATTGCCACGGCCGCGGGTACGTCGACCTTCGCGTGGAAGCCACTGGAGAGCAGCAAGGGCACCACGACAACCTCGTCGGCGACCGAGGCCGTCTCCAGCAGGGCGCTGGGCAAGGACGGGACGTCGTGGTCCAGGAACCCGATGCGCACCGGGCCTGGGTGGTGGGCAGCGACCTCAGCCTGTAGCCGGGTGGCGGCGGTGCGGGCGCGTGGGTCCGGGCTGCCGTGCGCGACGAGCAGGAGAGCGGTGGTCACGGTGGTCCTCTCGGCCATGCGGTCTGGTGGCGCGGACCGTGGCCGGAGGGGCGCTAGCGGTCCGTGAAGTGAGAGGACATTCGACACACGGCGCTGGACACGCGCTGCAGGTCAACATGCAGCCGTGCGGTGAGAAGGGCGCCGGTCATGCGCAGATCCTCCCACACGCCCGGCGGCCCGGCTAGACGCGTCTCGGACCCTGGCCGCCGCCCCGGGCACGCCGTACTCGCGCCCTGCTGGGAGGATTCGCTCGTGCCTTCCCTGCTGCTCCTCATCGCGCGGCTGCATGTCGACCTGCAGCGCACGGCCAGCGCGGTCTGTCCGCTCGCCTGAGCCGAGAGCAGACGACCGACACCATCGAGGAGAGCACGTCATGGCCGCTGGAGGCCGCACCGGGCCGAGTCGCTCAGGGCAGGGCCAGTGGGCGCTCGGTTTCCGCGAGCCGCTGAACCCGAACGAGCGGTTCAAGAAGGACGACGACGGCCTCAACGTCAGGGCGCGGATCGAGAACGTCTACTCGGTCGCAGGATTCCAGTCCATCGACCCGAGCGACCTGCGCGGGCGCATGCGGTGGTGGGGGCTCTACACGCAGCGCAGGCCGGGCATCGAGGGCGGCAGGACCGCGATCCTCGAGCCGGAGGAGCTGGACGACGAGTTCTTCATGCTCCGCATCCGCATCCCCGGCGGACAGCTGAGCAGCGAGCAGCTGCGGGTGATCGCGGGCATCAGCGTCGACTTCGGCCGCGACGTCGCGGACATCACCGACCGGCAGAACATCCAGCTGCACTGGATCCGCATCGAGGACGTGCCTGAGATCTGGCGCCGGCTCGAAGCCGTCGACCTCTCCACCACCGAGGCGTGCGGTGACACACCGCGCAACATGCTCGGCTGCCCACTGGCAGGCATCGACGCCGACGAGGTCATCGACGCCACGCCCTACCTGCTCGAGACCAACGCGCGCTTCGCCGGAGACCCGGCCTTCTCCAACCTGCCGCGCAAGTTCAAGACGGCGGTCAGCGGTTGCCGTAGCCAGTGCACCGTCCACGAGATCAACGATGTCTCGTTCGTTGGTGTCGAGCTGCCCAATGGGTCACGCGGATTCGACCTCTGGGTTGGCGGAGGCCTCTCGACCAACCCGAAACTCGCTGTCAGGCTTGGGCTTTTCGTCCCTCCTGAGCGAGTGCCGGAGCTGTGGGCAGCCGTGTGCGGGGTGTTCCGCGACTACGGCTACCGGCGCTCGCGCAACCGCGCCCGGTTGAAGTTCCTCGTTGCCGACTGGGGGCCGGAGGAGTTCCGCCGCATCCTCGAGACCGAGTACCTCACCGAGCCGCTGGCCGACGGGCCCGCGCCGCCGCTGCCGTCCGCCGGGTCTCGCGACCACGTCGGTGTGCACCGCCAGCACGACGGGCTGTTCTACGTCGGCGCCGCTCCGTCCGTCGGGCGCGTGAGCGGGCACGTCCTCGCGCAGCTCGCGGACCTCGCCGAGACCCACGGCGGCGCGCGGATCAGGACGACAGTGGAGCAGAAGGTCGCCGTACTCGATGTCCCGGAAGACCAGGTCGCGCCGCTGGTCCTGGCTCTGCGGGCGATCGGACTGGAGGCGGAGCCCTCACCGTTCCGCGCCGGGACCATGGCGTGCACAGGCATCGAGTTCTGCAAGCTCGCGATCGTCGAGACCAAGGCCCTTGGCAGCGCGCTCACCGACGAGCTCGAGCGACGGCTGCCGGACTTCGACACCCCCGTCACCATCAACCTCAACGGCTGCCCCAACTCGTGTGTCCGCTTCCAGCTTGCCGACATCGGGCTCAAGGGCTCGATCGTTGACGGCGAGGAGGGTTTCCAGGTCCACCTCGGCGGCCACTTGGCGTCGGCGGAGGACGACAGCGCCGGGTTCGGCCGCAAGCTGCGCGGGCTGAAGGTGACGAGCAGGCAGCTTCCCGAGTACGTCGAGCGCCTGCTGACCAACTACCAGGCCGACCGCATGGTGGGGGAGAGCTTCGCGTCATGGGTGCACCGAGCCGACGAGGCGCTCGTCCAGTGACGCAACCGAGACGGCGGATTCGATGAGCGAGCGGGCCGCGCCGTTCTACTGCCCCTACTGCGGAGACGAGGACATCGAGCCGTTCGGGGACGCCCACGGCGAGTGGCGCTGTGACTCATGCCTGCGGGTGTGGAAGCTGTCCCATCTCGGCAGCACGGGCAAGGCCGATGCCGCCGCGGAGGTGCCGGCTAGCGACCCGTGACGACCTGGGTGCAGCCGTCGTTCTGGCTGCGCACCCGCGTTCCGGTGGGCTTGAGCTCGACATCCACGATTGCGTCGTCGCCGAGGATCTGGGCGCCGATCGGCAGCCCGTTGTCCTCAGCCGGCGGCGGCGCTGACGGCTCTTCCGAGCACGACACGGCGGGCTTCTTCGGGGCGGCCTTGTGATGCACCCGGGCGATCGGCGCGGCGACGTGGTGCGCCACCGGTCGCGCCTTGGTGACGGCGACCGGCGCGCTCACGAGTCTCGGAGCAGCGACCTGCGGGGCCCCTTCGATGTGGGCGGGGGCCGAGGGAGCCGAGCCGATCGCGACCATCGACGCCAGGGTCAGCGCGCCCGCGGAGACGGCGAGGCCAGAGACTCTCGGACGCAGCAGACGGCGAAGCCCGAGCAGGATCCCGAACGCCACACTGGCCCGCTCCATCGCGGCGAGCAGCTCGCGGCGGGCGCGCATCCGCGCCATCCGATGGGCGGGGCCCGACTCCTCCGCCATCAACGCGTCACGGTCCCGCTGGCGGAGCAGGCGCATCGCCGCCGAGACGCGAGCGACCTCCAGCCGCGCCAGCACCGTGCGTTCGACGTCCACCGAGTCTGACTGCTCCGGCACCGTTCCGCTGAGCAGCTCCCGCGTCGTCGAGGCCCGCTTCAGGCCGTCACGCCAGGCGTTGAGCGCCACGGTGGTGGCGTAGGCCGCTGCCGGTCGGTCGGGATCCAGCGTCGGCCAGGCGCGGAAAAGCCTCAGCGCGGTCTCCTGCGTGAGGTCGTCGAGCTCCTCGCCGCGGACCCCGCGGTTAGCCAGCACGGCGCGCACCCGACGCTCGAGTGTGGGCCACACCTCGTCAAAGCGGGACATCTGGGGATCCCCTCGGACCAGTGATCTACGTGCCCGGACTGTCGGGGTTGTCGGGCATGCCTGTCAAGACCCGTTACGTCCTGCGTGTCGGGCCGTACTCCCCAGTGACGCACTGCTCACCCCAGCGAGGAGCGCCCATGACCGTCGTCGCCGAGCCCTCCGTTCCCAGCGCACCGGATGCCGCTCCCCGCCCGCCCCCGGCTCCTGGCGGGGGCGGGTGGCTGACGGTGCGCGGGGGGCGCGGCGCACGACTGCGCGGCCGACTTCCTCGCGGGGCGCGCGGCGTACTCGTCGTCCTCCTGCTCGCCCTGATCTGCCTCGGATACGCGGGGGTGCGCTCGTTGCGCCCGGTCTCCGAGGGCCGGCAGACCGGGCTCACCGAGCTGCTGGCCATGGGTGACCGCGGCGAGGTGACCAGCGCGGTGCTCTACGACCAGGACTCGCGGGTGGTGGCGCACACCATCCTCGGCACCTTCACCGCCAGCTATCCGCACTCGGACACCGAGACTTCGGCCATCGTTCGCCAGCTCTCCTCCAACGGGACCGTGCGGGTCGACTCGCAGTTCCGCAAGTCGGTGACCCGGTTCGGGTTGCAGTTCCTGTTCCCGATTCTCGTGCTCGGCACGTTGTTCGGACTGCTCATGACCGCAGGCAGGGGCGAGGGCGGGGCGCGCGAGTACGCCGAGTTCAGCAAGGTCAGGGCCGGCGCTGCGCTGCGCACCGACGGGCCACGGCGGCGCAAGGGCGTGCCGCTCGTGGGCTTCGCCGACGTTGCGGGGAACCAGTCGGCGGTGACCGAACTCAAGGAGCTGGTGGACTACCTGCGCGAGCCGGAGCGCTTCTCCGCGCTCGGTGCGGTGCCGCCCAAGGGCGTGCTGCTCTTCGGGCCGCCCGGGTGCGGCAAGACCCTGCTCGCTCGAGCCGTGGCCGGTGAGGCGGGGGTGCCCTTCTTCTCCCTCTCGGGCTCGGAGTTCGTCGAGTCGCTGGTGGGTGTGGGCGCCGCCCGTGTCCGTGACCTGTTCTCGCAGGTGCGCGCCAAGGCGCCGGCGATCCTGTTCATCGACGAGCTCGATGCGGCAGGGCGCAAGCGCGGCGCTGGTGTGGGCGGCGGCAACGACGAGCGCGAGCAGACCCTCAACCAGATGCTCGTGGAGATGGACGGCTTCGACCCCGTCAGCGGCGTGGTCGTCATCGGTGCGACCAACCGCCCCGACATCCTCGACCCCGCCCTGCTGCGACCGGGCCGCTTCGACCGGCACGTCACCGTGGAGCGGCCCGACCTGGAGGGTCGCTTCGACATCCTCCGGCTCTACGCCGCAGGCCGACCGGTCGCGGACGACGTCGACCTCGAGGTGCTCGCCCGTCGCACGCCCGGCTTCACCGGGGCTGACCTCGAGAACGTGTGGCGGGAGGCAGCACTGCTCGCCGTCCGCGCGGGCGCCACGCAGATCCGCCAGGTAGAGCTCGACGAAGCGGTACAGCGAGTTCTCGCCGGCCCGAAGCGCTCCGGCGCCTCGCTCAACGACGACGAGCGCAGGCTCGTCGCGGTCCACGAGGCCGGGCACGCGGTCGTGGCAGCAGCGACCGGTCAGGCCGCTCAGGTCGAGCGGGTCTCGATCGCCCGCCGAGGCATCGGCCTGGGACACGCCTCCGTGCTGCGCGAGGACCGGCTGCTGCTCCGCCGCAGCGAGTGCATCACCCGCCTCGCGCGCAGCCTGGCGGGGAAGGCAGCTGAGGAGATCGTGTACGGCGAGGCGAGCACCGGCGCCGAGGGTGACATCGAGGCCGCGACCGACCTCGCCCGCGACATGGCCGGGCGGTGGGGCATGAGCGAGGGCATCGGCCCGGTCCGGGTCAGTGCGAAGGACGCCGAGGTCTTCCTTGGCCGTGACCTGGCAGCGATGGCGTCCGTCTCCCCGGAGACCCTGGACCGGCTGGACTCGGAGATCCGGACCCTGGTCGAGGAGGGGCAGCGGATCGCGCTGACCGCGCTGGCGAACAACCGCGAGCTGCTGCTGACCCTGGCCGATGTGCTGGAGGCCGCGGAGACCGTCGACGGGCCCGAGCTGCGCGAGCTGTTGGAGCAGGCGACGCCCTGGGACAGCGCACCGCAGCCCCGCCGCCGCATCACGCGCCGCAGCTGAGCCACGGTGGCCCCTCAGCCTCGGGTCGGGGTGGTGTCACGCCTCACCGCCTGTCTCGCCCTCCTGGTCGTCGGTCCGGTCACGGCCGCGGTCGCGCTCGCCGCGGGTTCTGGCAGCGACTCCTCCTGTTCCGACACGGCCTTTCAGCGCAACCGCTGGACCGCCGTCCCGTTGCCCCGGCAGAGCACCGTGGAGGCGTTGGCCCGGCTCAACGGCAGTGAGTGCACCTTCCTCGCGGTCACCGCGACCAAGGCGGTGATGCTCAGCGAGGACAACGGGCGGAGCTGGCGCAAAGTCGGCACCGCGCCGGTGCGTGCGTCCGCGCTGCTCACCGACGGCCTGGCGCCGGACTCGGCGTTGCTCGTGCCCGCTCCCGTGGGTGGGACGGTTCCCGCGATCCCGGGCCGGGGTGCAGCCGGGCTCTACCGGACAGGGGATAGGGGGACCAGCTTCGCCGCGGTGAGTGGTCTCGACGGGGGACAGGTCAACGATGTGACCACTGACCCGTCGGACGTGTCCCGCGTCGTGGTCGCGGTCGACGCGGTGCGGGTGGACGCCCCTGCGCCGATCGGGTCCTCGCGGCTGCCGGGACCGCCGTCGCTGGCTGTGTCCACCGACGGCGGGCACTCGTTCAGCCCGATGCCTGGGTCTGCGGCATTCAGCGCCGTGGCGAGCGCCATCGACCCGACGGATCCGTCAGTCGTCTACGCCGTCAGCAAGGGCGCGAGCGGTGGCGTCTGGGTCTCGACGAACAATGGGGCGGCTTTCACCAGGAGCTCGGCGACCGGGGCCAACGATGTACTCGCCTCCGCCCTGCTCGGCGGTGGCACGCAGCTCTATGCGGCAAGTGACGTGGGCTTGCTGGTGAGTCGTGACAAGGGGACCACGTTCGACGTGAAGCAGGCCACGGTCGGCTTCACGGCACTGGCGGGTGAGGCGGGCCACCCCGAGGCGCTGATGCTGGGGACGGCCTCGGGACTGCGCCGCTCGGTTGACTCCGGAAAGACTTCCAAGCAGGCGAGGTCGGGACTGTCTCCTGGATGCCACCCGGACGCCATCGCGGCTGCCAGTGGTCCGGCGCCGACGCCGTTTCTCATTGCCTGCGCGGGGCGATGGTGGAGCTACCGCTCGGACGGTGCCGACTACGGCGCGCCTGACGACCCCGGCCTGCCCGGCGTCCCCGTAGGCACCATGGCTGTGCAGAAGATGAAGGCACTCGCTCAGCGACCGCAGCCCGAGCGGGGTGATGGAGCCTCCGGTTCTGTGGCGTTCGACGGGGATGCGCTCATCTACACCAGCAAAACCGAGAAGGGCGTACTGCACCGGGTGGATGTCAGCTCGGGGGCTGCGCTGCCTGACCTGGAGGTGAAGGGCGCGGGCTACCTCGAGTGGATTACCTACGACTCGCTGCGCCACCACCTCTTCGCGATCGACGCCGACGCCCAGTACAACGTCATCGACATCGACCTGCGAACGGACAAGTGGCAGCCGGTTGGTCCGCTGCCGACACCCGTGGGGGTGGAGACCGAAGGCAATGCCTTCAGCGGCCTTGGGCTGAGCTACGACGCCAACGTCAATCGCTTCTTCGGCGTACTCGACCACGGCTCCAGCCTCTACACCTTCGACCGCCAGCTGCGGCAGACCTCGACGTGCGTGATCCCGATCCCCACCGGCCTGGGCTACGACCCGGATGACAACGGCAGCATCACCGTCACCACTCCGGGAGCGGCTTCGGTGGTGTCGAGCGGTGACGGCGGCGTGTACGTCGAGCTGGAGGACGACACGTCCCTGCTGCGTATGGACGGCGCCTGCCACTTGCTCGGCGTGTTCGCGCATCCGAACTATCCGGAGGCCGGTGACGAGAACGACGCGATCGCCTGCGACACCGTGACGTTCCCCGGCAAGGCGGCGCTGTGGCTGCGGGACGGCTACAAGCGCGTGTTCACCGCGTTCCAGATCCCGAGCGGCTACTGCGCGCTGACTACCGAGCTCAGCGTCACCGCCAGCCGTCAGGTGGATGCGGGACTGCCGGGTTCGGTCTGCGGGCGTCTCGTGCGAGCGGCCACGCATCGCCCCATCGCGCACCAGCAGGTCGGGTTGTTCGTCCACGAGCACGAGGTAGGCAAGCCCACCACCGACGCGGACGGCCGTGCGTGCACCAACTACTTCCCGCGGCTCGACGACCTGCCGCCGACGGTCCTCCCGGGACACCGTGCCGGTGTCGCCAACCGGGACGTGGTCGGTGCGTTCCTCGGCAACGCCGCCTATCGACCGTCCTCGTCGCGGACCACCACGCTGCTGCAGGGGTTCGTCGGCAACCCCGCGCCCCCGGTACCCCCACCGCTGCCCCCGGCTGCCCTACCTCCCGTGGCCCCTGCGGTGGCGCCGCCGCCCCCTGGTCCGCCTCCGCCACCTCAGCCACCCGTCCCACCGGCCGGTCAGCCGCAGCCCATCGCCCAGGGCCACCCAGGGGCTCAGCCCGGTGCGATGGGTGCGCCCGGCGCTGCCATGCAGCAAGAAGAGGAGGTGGAGCTCGAGGCGCAGGGCGCCGACACGGGTGTCGACAGCTTCTCCGAGCTCGCGGCACCGCCCGTCGGCATCTTCGGCGCGGGCGCACTGCTCGGCCTGGCTGTCATCGCCCGCCGACGTCGCAGTCGAGTCATCGCGGCCGGCGGCTGATGCGCCCGGGGCGTGCAGTGGCCCGCGGCGTGCTCGCCGCGGTGATGCTGCTCGCCCCGACCCACGCACTCGCAGGTCCCGGAGCCGGCGCCGGCACCAGCGCGGCACCGGCTGCCCCGGTGCCGTGCCCGGTGATCTTCGCCCTCGCCGGTCGGGCACTGCTCACGGGTGGTGAACCGCCACGGGCTGCGGTGGCGCAGTTGCACCTGACGCCGGCCGGAGGGGTGCCGGCGCTGGGTGTGCACGCGTACGTCGCACCTTCGGCGGCGGCCGCGAAGGTCGCCGTACTCGCACTCCGCTCTGTCCCTGGTGTCCGCTGGGCCGAGCTCGACCGGGTGCGCAAGCCGGAGCGCGCGGCCAACGACCCTCTGGCCCGCTGGCAGTGGCCGCTGGTCAAGCTCGGCGCCCAGCGGGCGTGGGACAAGGACATCGGGGCAACCAACCCGGTGGTCGTCGCGGTGCTCGACACCGGCGTCGACCCGACACACCCCGACCTCGTCGGGCGAGTACGTGCGGGCTTCGACTGGATCGACATGGACGACGACCCGCGTGACACCCACTTCCATGGGACATCCGTGTCCGGGGTCATCGCCGCTGACACGAACAACCGGCTGGGCGTTGCGGGCATGTCGTGGGGCGCGACGATCCTGTCCGAGCGAGTCCTCGACGGTGATGTGGGCGGTGACGACTGCGGCATCGCGGCCGGGATCCTGCACGCGACGCAGGCCGGCGCTGACGTCATCAACATGTCGCTCGGGGGGCCCGGGGACTGCACCACGGTCCTGCAGCTGGCGGTGGACCAGGCGCACAACAACGGCGTCGTCGTGGTGGCCTCGGCCGGGAACGACTACAAGCACGGCAACCCGTTGAACGCCCCGGCGGACTGCTTCGGCGTCGTCGGTGTCGGGGCCACCGACAGGGACGACCGCGTCGCGCCGTTCAGTGAGCGCAACTCCTCCGTCGACATCAGCGCGCCCGGCGTGCACGTGCTCACGACCTACCGCGACCCCAAGACGGGCCGCTCCGGATACGCCTACCTCGACGGGACGTCGCTGTCGGCTCCTTACGTCAGCGGTGTCGCGGCGCTCATCAGGTCGCGACACCCGACGTGGAGCGAGCCGCAGGTCGAGTCCCGGCTGCTTTCCACGGTGAGGGACCTCGGACCGAAGGGCAGGGACGACGGGTACGGCGCCGGCCGGCTGGACGCCGCGCGAGCGCTGGCCTCCTGAGGCGCACCACATAGGGTGAGGCGGTGCCGCTTCGCGACCGGATTGCCGACCACACGCTGCCCAACGGCCTCCGGGTCGTCGCCGTCGAGGACCGCGCGGCGCCCGTCACGGCGGTGAACGTCTGGTACGACGTGGGGTCGCGCCACGAGCCGTCGGACCGCACCGGGTTCGCCCACCTCTTCGAGCACCTGATGTTCCAGGGATCACGCAACGTCGCACCCACCGAGCACTTCTCCTATGTGCAGGGCGTCGGCGGCACGCTCAACGGCACCACCAGCTTCGACCGCACGAACTACTTCGAGACGGTGCCCTCGCACGCGCTCGAGCTGGCGCTGTGGCTCGAGGCCGACCGGATGGGCACCCTGCTCGACGCGCTCGACCAGGCCAACCTCGACAACCAGCGCGACGTGGTGAAGAACGAGCGCAGGCAGCGCTACGACAACGTGCCCTACGGCACGGCCTGGGAGCGGCTCTTCGCGCTCGCCTTCCCGGAAGGTCACCCCTACCACCACCTGCCGATCGGCTCGATGGAGCACCTCGACGCGGCCAGTCTCGAAGATGTGCGCGCGTTCTTCACCACCTGGTACGCGCCCGACAACGCGACGCTGACCATCGTCGGCGACCGACCGACCGCCGAGTCGATCGCCGCGGCCGAGGCGGCTTTCGCGTGGGTTCCGCGCGGCGGCCCGCGGCCGGCGCCGGCGAGTGGCTTCATCGGCCCAATGACGTCCGAGCAGCGCGTCGTCGTGGACGACGAGGACGTGCCGGCCGAGTCCGTCTACACCGTCTACCGGATCCCCGCCGACGGGACGGCTGAGTGCGATGCGGTCGAGGTCGCGCTGGCGGTGCTGGGCGAGGGCTCTTCGAGCTGGCTCGCCTCACGGCTGGTCCGTCACGAGCAGCTCGCTCAGTCGGTGCAGACCGGGGTCCA